>CAIPEB010000286.1 GCA_903863885.1 uncultured Planctomycetaceae bacterium
CGATCTAGAGACTTTTTGTAGAGCACGCAGGTAAGCAAGCAGAGGGCCAATTTCACCGGCCGCGTTTTCATCTTTGCGGTGCAGGCGAATGAATGGGTCGAGAATCAAAAGTCGTGGCTTGATCGTCTTCACTGTGTCTGTCAGCTCGGTGCGATGATAGTCATCGTCGATTTTTAGCGATGGCACGGTGATGACCTGGATGCTGCAGTCGGCCAGGTCGATTCCCGACGCGCCGGCGATCACTGACAAACGTTTTCGTATCGCTCTTGGCTTGTCTTCCGCGGCGTACAGCAGCACCAAACCGGGATTCTCCACCGCATAGTGTCGGAGGAATGGCCGTCCTGAGGACACTGCCACGGCAAGTTCCAATGCCATAAAAGTCTTGCACGCCTTAGGTTCGCCGCCGATCACACCGACTGCTTCGTCCAGCCAAATGTCCTCGACAAGCCAGCGCGGCCGATCGACCTCTTCGCCGAGCTCACTGGCCTTGGTCAAAGGTAGTACCATCACGACCTCCTTCCGGGCGTGGGCCCTTTCGGTGACTTTGGCTTGGGGATTTCGTACATCTCGAAGAAGAGTTTTTCGTCGATTTGAGAGCGTTCCGTGGCAATGGCCCGTGCGAGAAGCTCATCGGCCGTGTTCATCATCGTCGAAGGGTTTCCTGCTGAGTGCGCCACGATTGTCTCCATCACGGCCGGCGTCATCAGTTGTTTATTGCCGGCCGCGGTCAGGGCATGCTCGAGCATCTTTCGCATCTCTTCGTCTGGCAGTGCCGTCAACACGAGACGACTACGAATGCGCCGATCCAATGGCAGTAGGTCAATGTCTTTGAGGCGCTCGGCAAGCCGCATGTCGCCGCCGAGGACGACGGTCAGAATGCGGCGCGAGTCAAATTCATCCGCCAGCAACAATCGCAGCTCAGAGAGTGTCACCGTCTGCATTGCTTGAGCCTCGTCGATCAGCAGCACAGGCCGAAACAGCGTGGAATCGATGTGCTGCCGCCACTTTTTACGTAGCTCCTGAAATCCCCCGTAGCGATTGGAGACACGCAGCGGGACCGAGAAAAGCTCGCCCAGTTCACGGTAAAAATCGCCAAGACCGCTTTGTGGGCGATCAACGCGGGCCACGGTTACGTCACGCAGACCGCCCAGTTGCTCGGCAATCAGGCGCAGTGCCACTGATTTCCCGTAGCCAGGATGGCCCGTAACACAGGTGATGCCGCCGTCCATCACGAGATTTTCGACCCGCCAAATGAAGGAGGCGACGTCCTTTCGGCGGTAAAGGGCCTCGGTCGGGACATCCGACAAAAACGGATTCCATTTGAGGCCGAGAAGAGAGAGAAGTTTCTTGTTATTCGATGTCATTGCTGTCGTCCTTTTTGTTTTTGGCTGTGTCATCTTTCGGGAGGTAGGCGGGAGGCAGCCCGCAGGCGTTGTAATCGGCGACCAGTTTGACCAGCAGTGCCGGCAAACACGAGGCTTCCACCACCGGTGAAACAATCGTCGGATCTTCGATCACCCGCCTACGGCCATCCGCGTTGGCTTGCTTGTCGATAGGATAGATGCGACAGAGAGGAGCGCCAGTTCGCTGGTCCACAATGTGCACAAAGCTGAGATCCCACCTGGCGTACGTGACATGGAGTTTTTCCAAGACCCGGAATCGGGAGGGAATCTCATAGCGCAGACCTTCGAGTAGAATCGTGCCGTCACTGCGCCGCTGCTTACGACCCACCTCGATGCAAAATGCGCGGCGCAGTGCGTCAGCCGATGGAGCCGGACGACCCACGTCCTTGATCCTGACGAAACGCGCATTGGGCGTTTCCCCCGTTTCACCGTGAATCTCGCGGTTGTATTCCATCTCTAGCCAAGCCTGCGTAAAGTCGTTGAGTTGTTTCAGCGTCAAATCCTTGAATCCCACCAGCATGGCGACCAGACGATTCTCCAGACGGTCCCAGAAGTTTTCCTCTTTGCCGTTCATGTATGGTGAATAGTTACGGGTGTGACTTTCGCCTACACCAAGTACGAGAATGCCTCGGCGGAATTCCTCGCAAACTTCAGCTTTGCCGTTGTCCGCATAGACGGATCGCGGCAAACCGCATTTCAGCGTTCCCTGATTAAAGCAGTGCACGACGTTTTCGCCCGTTTCTCCGAGATACCACTGCAGATGAACGACACGCC
>CAIPEB010000287.1 GCA_903863885.1 uncultured Planctomycetaceae bacterium
ATGCGATTCGTCAAACTCATTGTCTGCCATGGCGACGGTGAATGTGCGAAGGCTGGGGCCAATCACCTTCGCAGCTTCGTAAGCAACGACAGATGAGTCGACGCCACCAGAGAGGAAGACACCGAGCGGAACATCGCTGCGGAGGCGAGTGCGCACAGATTCGGCGACGAGTTCGCGGATCGTGTTAACTGCGGCGGCATAGGAAATCGAACGTGGAGAGGTGTCCGGCACTTGCCAGTATCGTGTTGCGTTTGTACTCCGTCGGGTTACCTCGAGACAGCAGCCGGGCTCAAGGCATTCGACACCGCGGTAAACGGTCGAGGGTTGCGGGATACATCCCAGAGATAGGTAGTCGTAGACGGCTTGTGGCTCGATTTCGACGGGCACGCCGCTTGCTTCCAGCAGCACTCGCAGAGCTTTGAGTTCTGAAGCGAAGAGTATTTGGTTGTTTGCGCTTCGCCACAGGAAAAGCGGTTTCTTTCCGAAGCGATCTCGGGCCAGAAAGAGGCGTTGCCTTCTCCGATCCCAGATAGCGAAAGCAAACATGCCTCGCAGGTGGGAGCACATCTCGGTTCCATAGGTTTCGTACAGGTGTACAAGTACCTCTGTGTCTGAATTCGTCTGGAACACGTGACCTCGGGCAACGAGGTCCTTCGATAGATCGCGGTAGTTGTATATCTCGCCGTTAAGAACGACCTGCACAGAACCGTCTTCGTTGCCGATGGGTTGATGCCCGCCGGCAACGTCAACGATGGACAGACGTCTCATTGCGATGAATGCCGAGCCATCGCGGTACAGCCCCGAGTCGTCGGGTCCGCGGTGGTGCAGTCTTTCCAGCGACGAACGGATTTCGGACTCAGCAAGTAGCTCGCCTGTCCATCCTCCAAGAATTCCGCACATCGCATAGCCCTCAAATTGCAGCAATAAGTCAAGAAACGGTTTCGAACTGAATCGGAGCGGTTGTGCAGGTATCAACAGATCATGAAGCACGCCGTGATTGTCCGCTCGCGACTTCTCTGCGACACAGCAACGTCCGCCACAATTCTGAGTACCTGTCGGCGACCTTAGAAAGCGAAAAATGCGTGACGACTCGCTGCCTCGCTCGTTGCGATAGTCGTACACGCTCATCATTTGACAATTCAAGCAGCGCCAGGCAACTGCGCGCAACGGCTGCGGCGTCGCGTTCTTCTACAAGGAAACCGACATCATCGAGAACTTGTGGTAGGGCGCCCGAATTGGTGGCGACGCAGGGCACGCCGCATGCCATCGCCTCGGCTACAACCAAGCCAAAGCCCTCTTGAGCGGTTGTTGTCAGAACCTCAACGTCCAAGGCCGCGTGAATCCGTGCAGCGTCTCGCCGGCACCCCAGCATGTGGACTCGATGTTCGAGCCCAAATTGCGAGATCATCGTTGCGAGTTCTGGTGTTTGTGGAACGATATTCGTTCCGGCCAAGACGAAGTGCAAATCCGTTCGGCGACCATGCAGTAACTTTGCGGCCTCGAGAAAAGTCCGGTGGTCTTTGTCCGGATGCAATCGAGCAAGCATGCCGACGAGCGGTGTGTCGGGCGCCAGCTTCAATTCGTTCCGCACGCCCGTACGGTGGGATTCCGACGGCGTAAACAGCTCCGTGTCAATTCCGTTGGGAATCACTGTTCCCCCCTGTTTGCGATAACCCATCGCCTCGTGTGTTAATCGCGCCTGTTCCGAAACATAGACGATGGCTGTGGGGAAGATGCGTGACAAAAAAGCGTTCATGCGCCGAACTGAGTGGCTCGTGCGAATCCCGCTCGCGGGTCGGGTGGCGCAAGTGTGAATTGTCCAAATTAGACGAGTTGCGCTCGGAAGGAGCAGGCGTGAGATGGCCCCCATGAGATCCGAGTGATACAGCCACGTCTGCACTATATCCGGTCCAAGTGCTCTGAGGACTCTCGCCAGCTGCCAGAGACGCGGAGGATGGGAGCCATGACGCATCCAGTTAAGTGAAATTACACGCGCACCGCTGCTTTCTACTTCGGTTGCAAGCTCCCCACGTTGGAGCAGGGTGAGCACACAAGAATCAACGTCTGACGGACTCTGCAACTGCTGCAGAAGGTTGCTGAGCATGATCTCGGCGCCGCCAGTGTCAAGGCTGTTGATAATGTGGCAGATCTTCATTGACTGGACCTGACTCGAAGAGCAGGGAGAGAAACAACAGAAGATGA
>CAIPEB010000288.1 GCA_903863885.1 uncultured Planctomycetaceae bacterium
AGACTCCAGACTCCGGACTCCAGACTATTATTGACACTGTCATATAACACTGTTATAATTTCCGCATGACCACAATATGGCGACTGGAAGAACTGGCGGAACGGGTGAGCGCGGCGCTGATGCTTGCGGCGTACGAGGGGCAGTCGTCCAAGCGGATCCGCAGCGTCCCGGACGCGCGGACCATTCGTTACTACACCACGCTCGGCATCCTTGACCGGCCCCTCGAAATGCGGGGAAGGACGGCATACTACGGCGAACGTCATCTGCTGCAACTGGTCGCCATCAAGCGACTGCAAGCTCGCGGCTGGTCGCTCGTCGAGATCCAGACCGCTCTGGCTGCAGCCGACACGGCCACGATTTCCGGGTTTGCCGACGTACCTGCTGAGTTGCTTGAACAGCTGAAATCAGAGCCGCTTCCGGGAAGCGAGGCGGTCGCTGAACTGTCCAACTCGCGCCGGGGCGAGCCGGCCCAGACAGAGTGCGTGTTTGAAGAATTCAATTCGCCTTCCGGCAGCGCGGGAGGGTCGGGCGCGATATCGTCCCGTGAGGGACAGCACCCCCTTGCCGGCCCTGCCGCGTCGACTCTCCCCAATGCGAGAGTGAATCTTGAAGCAAGTTCCAAGTCGGTCCAATCCGAGCGGAAGCTGTTTTGGACAAGCGTTCCGCAAAGGACGCGAGAGCCCCAGGTCGAGCCATTGCCGAGCCCGGTCAGCGCGGTCAGTGCCTCGATCGTTCGCTTGGCCCCGGGGGTCTCGCTGGTGATCGAAGGTATCGCGTCGAACGAGATCAACTCGCTCGATCCGACTCAACTGCATCGGGCGGCTGCGCCGCTGCTGGATGCGTTGAAGAGCGCAGGGATGCTCACGTCCGTGGCGTCTTCGCAACATGAATCGACGAACACTTCGCCCGAAGGAGAGCTCCATGGTTCGCAGCGTCGCTCAACTTGAGGAAGTTCAGGCTCCGGTCCGAGACGGTTCTGCCGGCCCCGAGTCATCCGGCCTGGGGGCACTGCATACAGACCGCGGCTGCCTGCCGCTGACTGATCTGACGGTCAATGCGCGGATCGCGGGGATCGCTGCCGAGGTGATTATCGAGCAGACCTTTCGCAATTCGCTCAGCGAAGTGATCGAGGCCACGTACATTTTCCCGCTGCCCGATCGCGCCGCGGTCACTGCCTTTCAAATGCGTGTGAAGGACCGGGTGATCGATGGGCTGCTTAAGGAGCGGAGTCAGGCTCGTGAAGACTACGACGCGGCAATTCGGGAGGGACATCGGGCCAGCATCGCCGAAGAGGATCGCAGCGGCGTGTTTTCCCTGCAAGTGGGCAACCTGCCGCCGCGCGAGGAGATTGTCGTTACGTTGAAGCTTGTCCAGCCGATCCCGGTCTCCGACGGCGAGGCGACTTTTCGATTTCCGCTGGTCGTTGCGCCGCGATACACCCCCGGCGTTCCCCTGGACGGCCCCTCGGTCGGGAGCGGAACTACTCCCGACACGGACCTCGCGCCGGACGCCTCGCGCATATCGCCGCCCGTGCTGCTGCCCGGCTTTCCGAATCCGGTTCGCCTGTCGCTCGAGGTTGAGTTCACCAGCGCGGATTCCGCGAGCGTGCGGAGTGAGTTGCTGCGAGACTTGCGCTGCAGCCTGCACAGTATCGTGAGCGACGAGCAGCTTGGCGTAGTGAAACTCCAGCCCGGCGAGCGGCTGGATCGCGACTTTATACTCCGTTATCCCGTGGCGTCATCCTCGACCTCCGTGTCGATGGTTGTGAATCCATCATCCGACGAGTCGCCGGATACACTGGCTGTAACGCTGTATCCGCCCAAGTTCGTGGAGGCCAGGCCGCTGGCGAGGCGGGTTGTGTTTCTGCTCGACCGATCGGGGAGCATGTCCGGCTGGAAGATGGTCGCCGCTCGCCGTGCGTTGGGGCGTTTGATCGACACGCTGCTGGATCACGACGAGTTCACGGTGCTGGGGTTCGACGACCGGATCGCGACGCCGCCTCACGGAAAGGGACTGGTTCAGGCGACCAACCGCGTTCGCTGGCAGACGCTCGAATGGCTGGCGGCGATAGACGCTCGCGGGGGCACCGAAATGGAGCCGGCCATCGAGAACGCATTGACGCTGCTGCACGCGGCACCGGACGGCAAGAGCCCGATCCTCGTGCTGGTTACCGATGGCCAGGTATCGAACGAAGATCACATTCTGCGATCGATAGGCCGGAAGTGCGGTAGTGCCGTGCCGCGTATCTTCACGGTGGGAATCGACATGGCAGTGAACGGCGGTTTCTTGCGGCGGCTTGCCGATCTGGGCCGCGGGGACTCGGAACTCGTGGAATCGGAACGTCGATTGGATGAAGCGATGGATCGTATTCACCGTTTGATCGGCGCCCCGGTGCTGACGCAGTTGCGACTTGAACCGTTGAATTTCGAGCTGTTGCCCGACAGCCAATCGCCGCGATTGGTGCCCGACCTTTATCATGATCGACCGGTCACCGTGTACTACCGCTGTCGTCTGAAGGGAGTTGCACCGCGCATGCGGATTCAGGCCATGGACGCAGCGGGCCGTCCGTGGCGGCAGGAGTGTGCCGGCCATCCAGTCGCAGCGCCTGTGCTGCGGAGTCTGTGGGGTCGCGCGCGAGTGCGGGATCTCGAGGACCAGCACGCGGCGTCCGATAATACGAGTTCGGACCTCGCGGAACAGATTGTCGCCGTCTCGCTCGAATGCCACGTGCTCTCGCGATTCACAGCGTACGTTGCCGTGGATAAATCCGAAGTCGCGAATCGGACCGGCAAGCCGCGGGAAATCGTCCAGCCGGTTGAACTGCCGTCGGGATGGGATGCAATTCACGGCAGAGTTCCGATGCCATGCGCGTCCTATGCTGCCGCGGTTCCGTCGATGTTGCTCGCGGAAAAATCGCCCGTGGGCCTGCGATGCAGGAGCATGGAATGTGCACCCGCGTCTTCAGAATTTGACGAGTGCGCCGGTCCGCCGGAGTTCGATCTGCCGACGCTGCTGAATCGGGCCGTGCAGTTGAACGCCACCGGGATCCGCGTCGAGCGAACCGGCAAGGGCGGCCCGCTGGCTGTCGTCTATCTGTCGGGTGGTCGGGAGGTCGGTCGCGATCAGGTTGAGTTCTCGTGCTGGAAGCGACTGCTCAAGAGCATCCGGCGCGCGGCGGGCCTGCGGGCCTGGTCCCACGAATGTGACTGCGAATTCACCTTCAACTCCGGTCAGGGCGACATTCGTGTGAAGTCAAAGATCACGGACAAGCGGGACGTCGGTCTCATCGAGATCGAATGGCAACCGGTCGCGTCGCCCGATGCGTCCGCGACGGCGGCGCCGAATCCTCGCAAGACGTTCTGGAGGTGAGGGGCTCCGCTGGAGCACGTAATCGGCGCTTCGGTTGGCGGCACTTGCTCCCCTCGGCCGTTCTTTGGAGGGCGCTGTTCGACGCTGTATATTCATGGCGCCGACTCGCCCTCCACCGAATTTCGCCGGAGCCTTGAAATGGAAAGTTCGCCCCAGCAGAGTCCGCGCCGTGTTACGCGAAGGACGCTTCTGTCGGGTACTGCCGCGTTGTTTGCGGGCAGTGCTGCAGCGGAAATCGCCCCGGCAAGCGAGTCGCAGAACGAAGGTCGGATTAGCGCGGATGTGCTCGTGGTGGGCGGCGGCACTGCGGGCACCATCGCCGCCATACAGGCTGCCAGGCTTGGTGCGCGAACCGTGCTCATAGAACAGGGCAGCCAGCTCGGTGGAACCATGACCACGGGAGGCGTTAACTTCCCGGGACTGTTCTGCGCATGGGGCCGTCAGATTATCGCGGGAATCGGCTGGGAGTTGGTCAAGGCGACAGTTGAACTGCAGTGCGGATCACTGCCTGATTTCTCCAAGTCCACATGGCCGGCGTTGCGGAAGCACCCGCAGTTCCAAGTGAGGCTTTCGGCAGGGCTTTACGCCGCGATTGCCGAAGAGGCGTGTGTACAGGCCGGCGTTGCCCTGCGGTACTACGAATTTCCCCTGTCGATCCGTCAGACGCCTGACGGCTGGCTGCTCGAAGTGGTTGGCAAGGGCACGCGTGCGGAAGTGCATTGCCGGCAGTTGATCGACTGCACGGGCAACGCATCGGTGACGGGCATGGCGGGCCTTGCGCTCCAGCGCGAAGCTGAGACCCAGCCCGGCTCAATCTGCTTTACGCTCGATCCGGCAGGACAGACAAAGAATCAGCTGTATGTATTCGGAGCGGATTCGTCCACTTCGGAAACGCATACTGCTGCCAACATTGCCGGTCGTAAGACGGTGCTGGAGTACTTCCGTGCGCTGAAGGGGCGCTCGGAAACCGGCGACATCAAGCTGCTCGACCTGCGGCCGGAGACGGCCGTTCGCGAGACCTATCGCATTGTCGGCGAAACGACTGTCACGAAGGAAGACTACGAGGGGGGCCGGATATACCCCGACGCCGTGGCATTCGCGTATTACCCGATCGATCTTCACACACGTGAAGGGGTGCGTCCTCAACACTTGAAGGAGGGCACGATACCGACCATTCCGCTCAGCGCGCTGGTGCCGAAGGGCAGCACGAATCTACTGGTCGCTGGCAGGTGTATCTCGAGCGACCGACTTGCCAATTCGGCGCTGCGCGTGCAGGCGTCCTGCATGGCGATGGGTCAGGCTTCCGGCGCCGCAGCCGCGCTGGCCGCTAGTTCCGGCGTCACACCGCTGGCTGTGCCGCTGGAGACGCTTCGCGCAGCGCTCTGTCAGCACGGTGCAATTGTCCCCGACGTGAAGTAGCGGAAAGGAAATTGCGGTCCCCCCCGCCGATACCCTTGAAGCCCGCAGACTTACGCGTTACCATGCAACCCAGTGCTGGACTTCGCGTCCCACCTGCCCCCTTAGCTCAATTGGCAGAGCAACTGACTCTTAATCAGTAGGTCGTTGGTTCGACTCCAACAGGGGGCACTTCAGAAAGCCGTGTACCGTAAAGGTTTGCGGCTTTTTTCGTGCGCCACGCCCCGGCTTCCTGCTGTGCATATCTTGCCGATTTTAGCATGGTTTGGAGCCGATTCTATCCCAGCAAGTGTATCAGCGCCGCACCGTGAGAATCCGGTCGAACGACCACTCGCGAAGCTATCCCATAACTCTGAGGTTTTGTGCTCGCGGCGTTCCCATCGTAGCAAGCCGTTCTCGCCGTCAAGGTCGCTCGCGGGGTGACCGCGCAAGAGGTTTGCGGCGCCGCGTTTTCAATTCAATCGAAAGCGGCTTGCAATCCTGCGGGATCGCCGGCCGCTCGCTTCCCTGTGACGGCTGCGCTGCGGCTTGCTGATCCCTGCCCAGCCGCGAGCTTCTGCCTCGTGGCTTTCTCTATTTCCTAACCCTCTTTCATATGTTCAACGTGAATCGTGTCACGCTCCTAGGCCTTAAACAAGCGAAGGCCGATGTTAGTTTTCGGGCGGGTCGCGCGAAAAAGTCGGCGCGAACTTTCAGCGGGCCGGCATCGCTTTGCGGCGGGTGGGGTTCGTGTTTGTCGGTGCTTCATGATTCGGGCATTCTG
>CAIPEB010000289.1 GCA_903863885.1 uncultured Planctomycetaceae bacterium
ACCATGAAACGCCTGCTGGACGGCCAGTTTGACGAGTGCGGGCTGACCTTCAAACAGCTGCGAGTCATCGAAGATAACCTCGTGAAATCGCTGACGGCCGTGTACCACGGACGAGTCAAATACCCGAGCCAACAGACCGCCTGAAGCCCGCCGCATTCGGTTTTCGCGGGCAACGGAGTCCCCATGTGACAGATCCTTGCGCAATCCATGTCGAAGTGAGCAATCGTCAGGAACTGCTGCCGATCGACCAGGAGCGGATCGGCGCCGTCATCCGCGCCGTGCTGCAGGGAGAAGGACTGGCATCGGCCATCATCAGCGTGGGGATCGTGGACGACCCGGCAATCCACGCCCTCAACGTGCAGTATCTCGCGCACGACTACGCGACGGACGTGCTCAGTTTCCTGCTGGATGAAACCGACCAAGGTCCCGAAGGCGAGATTATCGTCAGCGCCGAAATGGCCGCTCGCCAGGCTCCCCGATTCGCGTGGCGGGCCGAGGACGAACTGACCCTCTACCTGGTGCATGGCGCACTGCACCTGTTGGGCTATGATGATCACGACGCTGCCGATGCCGCACGCATGCGTCAAAAAGAGCAATTCTACCTGGCGAGGCTTGGATGCCACCGGCCGCTGCCGAGTGAATCGGACGAGTCCGCTCCCCAAGAAGGATCTGCCGACGACGAACGCACGCCTGATCGATTCACGGATGAATGACCTGCGTTTCGCCCGACCGGCCAACATTCCGCAACGAGTGTTCGACGCATGTCATCCGAGAAGTCCCTGGCCATCGTGCTGCGAGTCATTGACTTCAGTGAAACCAGCGTCATTGCCACGCTGTTCACCGAGGATTTCGGCAAGATAGGCGCGTTGGCGAAGGGCGCCCGCCGGCCCAAGGGCCCTTTTGAGGCTGCTCTTGACCTGCTGGCCGTCTGTCGAATAGTGTTCCTCCACAAAACGTCGGACGCTCTCGACCTGTTGACCGAGGCCAAGCTCGAACGCCGCTTTCGATCGGCCGGTCGTGATTTGGCGCGTCTGTACGCCGGATATTACGTTGCGGAGCTGTTAAACGACCTGACCGATCCGGGCGATCCGCACCCGGAGCTTTTCCATTGTGCAAATCAGACCTTGTTCGATCTGGACCACGGGGAACCGGTGCCGTCGCTCGTTCTGCATTTCGAGGTCTCGCTGCTGCAGGCCATCGGCTCGATTCCGTCGCTCGACGCATGCGTCAGTTGCGGAACCGCTGTCACGCCGGCGGGGCGGGTTGCCTTCAGTGCGATTGCCGGCGGGGTCCTGTGCCATCAATGTCGATCAGGACAGCGACAGGTGTTGAGTGTCAGCGGGGGCGTGATCCGAACGCTGCAGCAGTTTGCGGACTCGGAAGACAATGCCTGGCGGCGTCTGGACCTTGATCGGCGGGTGCGTGGGGAGTTGCGGGGAGTGATGAATCATTATCTGGCCAACCTTCTCGGTCACCGACCGCGGATGTTCAAGTACCTGGGAATGCTCGCCAGTTGATCTGGTTTTTTCGACAGGGATGTTGCCGATGCGGTTCGAACTCCGTGGCTTGAGCTGGTGGTTCTGCGTAATGCTCTTCGCAATTACGATCGGGTGCTCCTCGTTCGAGCAACCGAAGGCCAAGGACCCGTTCTCGGAACGCGAAGTCAAGGAGCACGACGCGGCGCTGGAATTCGTCGACAAGAAGTGGAAGGAAATTACGGGGCGAAGCCCCAACCGAGAGGTAGCCCAGAAGCTCTGCGCCGAGGCGAAGTCCCAATACGAAGAAGCCATCCGTCTGCGCGCTGAAGATGCCGATGCGAGCCAGGCCAAGTTCCTCGAAGCGGCCGCGAATTTCGCGGAAGCCGCCGTGCGATGGCCCGACTCGGCGCTCGAAGAAGAATCGCTTTACCTGTCCGGCGAATCCTATTTCTTCGCGGACGAGTATCCCCAGGCCGAGGACTCTTACGGCCGGCTGCTCAAGCAATACCCGCGCACGCAGTTCCTCGACCAGATCCAGGCCCGGCGATTCTCGATCGCACAATACTGGCTCGATGTTGACCGGCAGAATCACGAGTCGTTCTTCACCGTGAACTTGACGGACGATTCCAAACCGTGGCACGACACGTTCGGGAATTCGATGCACGTTTACGATCGGATCCGCCTGGACGACCCGACAGGCAAACTGGCCGATGACGCCACGCTGGCCCTCGGCAACGCGTACTTCGAGCGGAAGAAATTCATCAAGGCGGACGAATACTACACCGACCTTCGCAAGACGTTTCCCAGCAGCGACCATCAATTCCGCGCGCATTTCCTCGGCCTGAAGTCGAAACTCGAAAGCTATCAGGGAGCCGAATACGCGGGAGCAACGCTGGACGAGGCCGACAAACTGCTGCGGCAGATCATCCGGCAATTCCCGGTGGAGTCCCAGCAGGAGAAGGAGTTCCTGTCGCGAGCCGGTTCCGAGATCCGATTTCGGCTGGCGGAACGCGAGTGGAATCGCGGATCGTTCCACGATCGCAAGGCCGAATACGGCGCTGCCCGCATCTACTACAACACCATCGTGAACAATTACTCCGACACTCCGTTCGCCGAGAATGCCAGAACGAGACTCGAGGAAATCAGGGGCGAACCGGATGTGCCGCCGCAACGCATGAAGTGGCTCGTGGACCTGTTCCCCCAGCGCCAGACCGTGCGGCCGCTGATCGCAACGCAAAGCACATCGTCCGGCACGACGAAACGCAGGTGAAGGCCGATGGATCACGGCCGATTCGATTCTGAAACCGCACGCCGCGCGGCATCACGCGCATGGCTTGTCGCGGCATCTCACCTGCTCGTCATGCCCGTCATTGGCCTGCCCGTGTTCTTGCTGGCCGTCGGCTGCCTGACCGGCTGCGCCGGTTACCAACTGGGCAACAAATCGCTCTTTCGCCCCGAGATCCGCACCGTGCACGTTCCCGTTTTCGAGTCCGCCAGTTTCCGGCGATTTCTCGGCGAGCGGCTGACTGAAGCAGTGGTCAAGCAGATCGAACTCGAGACTCCCTACAAAGTCATCAGTTCGCCGGACGCGGACAGCGTCCTCGTGGGCCGGATCGTGGAGGATCGGCGGCGCGTGATCGGCGAAACGATCAATGACGATCCCCGCATACTCGGAACGGACATGCTCGTAACCGTCAGCTGGTTCGACCGGCGTGGCGAGGTGCTGTCCGCGGAATCATCGTTTGCGCTGGCTCCGCTCTCCTTCTTCACCTCCGGCAGCGGCGATTTCATCCCGGAAGCCGGCCAGTCGGTGACCACCGCCCAGCAGGAAGCCATACAGAATCTGGCTCGACAGATCGTCCACCAGATGGAAACCCGATGGTGAGCCCGGGCCGCATGAAACAGGCCCCTGGCAACGCGACTTGATTACCGCCGGAGATGAGATAAGCTGCCGAGCATGGATACACCGGCTCAAGCATCAGCGCTATCGCGAATTGCTTTTCCGCAATATCCCCGGCGCGTTTCGCAATGGCTGCTCCCGTCTCGCGCGCTTTCGTTCGGCAAGCGCCCGCTGCTGATGGGAATCGTCAACGTGACCCCCGACAGCTTTTCCGACGGGGGCAAGTACTTCGATGCGAACTTCGCCGTTGACCACGCGCTGCGTCTGGCCAGCGAAGGCGCGGATATTCTGGACATCGGCGGCGAAAGCACGCGTCCCTACGCGACCCCGGTCAGCGAGCCGACAGAACTCCAGCGAGTGATACCGGTGCTCGCCCGCCTGCGGGGACTGACCGATCTGCCCATCTCGATCGATACCTTCAAGGCGAAAATCGCACGCGAAGCCATTGCGGCGGGAGCGGAGATCATCAACGATGTGACCGCGCTGGAGGGCGACGAGGGCATGCTTCGCGTGGCCTGCGAGAGCAGGGCTGGCGTGTGCGCCATGCACATGCAGGGAACTCCGCAGACGATGCAGGACTGCCCGACGTACTCGGATGTCGTCGAGGATATTCTGTCTTACCTCGAACAACGCCGCGACGCGATGATTGCGGCGGGAGTCGATGCCCGCCGGATCTGTCTGGACCCGGGCATCGGGTTTGGAAAAACGCACCAGCACAATCTGACGCTGCTGGCGCACTGCCATCGGTTTCACGCACTGGGCTGCCCGCTGCTGGTCGGCTATTCCCGCAAAGGTTTCATCGGTAAGGTGCTGGGGGATACAAACGCCGATCGCACGGCCGCCTCGATCGGCACGGCCCTTTCGCTGGCACGGCAGGGCATCCAGGTGCTGCGGGTCCACGACGTGGCAGCTGTGCGTCAAGCCCTGCTGCTGTTCGAGGCCACCGGGGGCATCGACGGGACTCCGCTTCAATTAAGCTGAACCGTGCCGTCCGCAGGGTCTCGCCCGCGAATTCCGCCGCACTGTCCGCCGGGAATTCGATGCTTGCGCTGATGGAATCAGGCGGATTGGCGGCTTTCAGACGCGGTCAACGACATTGACGCAATTCGTTATTTGCCGGATACTTCGCCACTCGAATGGGAACCTCCAAATGAGTTCAGAACATACGGACCTGCAGCAGTACTGTGTCGAGGTGGCTCGGCGGGCCAGAACGGCGGCCCACGAGTTGTCGACGGCCATGGGCAGCCAGAAGAACGCGTGGCTGCGTCAATCCGCTCAGGCTTTGCGGGAAGAATCCGCACACGTCATCGAACGGAACGCCAAAGACCTTGAAGCGGCGCCGGGCTTCGGGCTGACTGCGGCCCAGACCGACCGCCTGAAGCTGACCCCGGCGCGGATTGCGGAGATAGCCGCGGGGCTCGAAGAAGTTGCCGCGCTGCCCGATCCCGTGGGTGAAGTGATTGACTCTTCGGTGCGGCCCAACGGTCTCGAAGTCACTCGCGTCCGCGTGCCGCTGGGCGTCGTCTTCTTCATTTACGAATCGCGGCCCAACGTGACGGCCGATGCAGCGGCAATCTGCGTGAAAAGCGGCAACGCCGTTATACTGCGAGGCGGCAAGGAAGCGGCTCATTCAAGCCAGGCGATTGTGCGGATCCTGCAGCGGCTGGCGGTTGCCAACGGACTTCCGGCCGACGCGGTACAACTCGTCGAGACGGCGGACCGCAACGCGGTCGGCCACTTCCTGAAACTGCCCGAATACATCGACGTGACCATACCTCGCGGCGGCGAAAGCCTGATTCGGCGAGTGGCCGCCGAGGCCACGATGCCGGTGATCAAGCACTTCACCGGAAACTGCCATGTCTATGTTGACGCCTCGGCCGATTTCGAGATGGCCGAACGTGTGATCATCAATGCCAAGTGCCAGCGGATGGGCGTGTGCAATGCGGCCGAGTCTCTGCTCGTCCACGAAGCCGTTGCGGCGGAGTTCCTGCCGCGCATCGGCCAACGGCTGGCGGACCACGGTGTGGAAATCCGGGGCGACGATCGCTGCCGGCAATACCTTCCGCGTGCGGTGCCGGCCGTGGAAGCGGACTATGCCGCGGAGTTCCTGGGCCCGGTCATTTCGGTCAACGTGGTCAGTTCCATCGACGAGGCCATCGAACGAATCCGCCGCTACGGCTCGGCCCATACCGATGCGATTATCACTCGCGACCTTGCGGCCGCCAGGCGTTTCGTCGCGAGAGTCGATAGTTCAGCGGTGATGGTGAATGCCAGCACGCGTTTCAACGACGGCTATCAGTTCGGTCTCGGCGCCGAGATCGGCATCAGCACCGACAAGTTCCATGCGCGCGGCCCGTGCGGGCTGCGCGAATTGACAAGCTACAAGTACGTCGTCTACGGAGACGGCCACATTCGTGAATCGTAAACGGCTCGGCTCGACGGAGCCGCCGGAAAAACCCAAGCCCCCGGGCAGACTACGTCATGGACGACGACGCATTCAGCCAGCAAAAAGTGGAAAGCCAGCTCAACGCCACGGTTTCCGCAGGAATCACCCCGGCGGAGCGGCCGGCGGCGGGCCGCAGCGGAAGGAACCGCCTTCGCGAGAGCGTCACTCCCTACGACTTCAAACGCCCCGAACGAATCGGCAAAGAGCAGATGCGGGCTCTGCAGACGCTGCACGAAGGACTCAGCCGCAATTTTGCCGCTGCCCTCTCCGCGATGCTGCGTACGATCGTCGACGTAAAACTGATGAGCGTGGACCAGCTGACCTACAGCGAATTCGTCATCGGCCTTGAAAGCCCGACGTGCTTCAACCTGATTCGGGCTGAACCGCTGGAAGGCAGCCTGATCCTTGACATAAACCCGACCATCCTCTATCCGATCATCGACCGGCTGCTCGGAGGGGGCAAAGACGCCGGTCCGCTGACTCGCCGGCCGCTGACCGAAATCGAACTGCGGCTGGTTTCGCGGATCACGGCCCTGTTCCTGGCCCAGCTGAAAAAAGCCTGGGATTTCGTCCTCGACCTGAACCTGTCGGTGGAACGAGTCGAGAGCAACGCCCAACTCGTCCAGGTCGTGCCGCCCAACGAAGTCGTCGTGCTGGTCTGCTTCGAGCTGACGCTCGCCGAAGTGCGCGGCATGATCAACCTCTGCATCCCCTTCAACGCCATCGAGCGATTCAGCAGCAAACTCACCGCCAACTGCTGGACCGGCTCCGGTCGAGGCGCATCGACTCCGGAGACGCGCGAGGCGATCGGCCGCCAGCTGAACGATGCCCGGGTCGAGTTGGTCGCGACCCTTGCCGAAACTCGCATTACGACCTCGGACCTCATCGCCCTCCGCGTCGGCGACGTCATCACGACCGACAAGGACACGCACAGCCCGCTCGAAATCTCCGTGCAGGGCATCACCAAGTTTCTCGCCTCACCCGGCGCTTTGAAGGGACACAAGGCGATACAGGTCCAGACTCAACTCTGATCCGCCGGCGCGGACGCCGGATGCCCGATGCCGGACGCCCGATGCCGGATGCCCGATGCCGGTAGTCGGTAGTCGGCAGTCGGACGAAGACTCGTTCGCCTCCAGACTCCAGACTCCGGACTCCAAGCCGGTTTTCATTCTCCCGCGGCTACTTATAATGGCTCGCGAGCAGTTCGCGGATCTAAACCACTTCGCGGAAAGGGACACACGACACGTGGCAGAACGAGTCATCGTCATCGGTAGCGGACCGGCCGGTTGGTCAGCGGCCATTTATGCATCGCGAGCGAATCTGAACCCGCTCTTGTTCGAGGGCACGCCGCACGCGGAGATGATTCCGCTGGGACAACTGGCTTTCACGACCGAGGTCGAGAATTACGCCGGGTTCCCCGCGGGGAATATTCGGGCCTTTGTGGAATCCGCCGTGGATCCCGATCGGCATTACAATCTGCCTCCGGCGCCGGCCGGACACGAGCGCAACGGCCAGCCCCACTACGCCGTGCAGGGTGTGGAACTGGTTGAACTGATGAAGCAACAGGCGATCAACTTCGGCACACGGGTCGCCGGGGAAGACGTGGTGGACGTCGACGTGGAGGCTCGCCCCTTCAAGGTCACCACGGGCGAGGGCCGCGTCGTCGAAGCCCACTCGATCATCGTCGCGACGGGCGCGAGAGCCAACTATCTCGGCCTGCCTTCGGAAGAGACCTTCAAGAATCGCGGCGTGTCGGCCTGTGCGGTCTGCGACGGAGCGCTGCCCCGCTTCCGCAACAAACCGCTTGTGGTCGTCGGCGGCGGCGATTCGGCGGTGGAAGAAGCCTGTTACCTGACGAAGTTCGCAAGCAAGGTCTACGTGGTGCATCGCCGGGACCAGTTGCGTGCGTCGAAGATCATGCAGCAGCGTCTGCTGGAGAACCCGAAGGCCGAAGTGGTCTGGAGCCACGTGCCGGTGAATATCGTGGGCAACGACAAGGATGGAGTTACCGGGGTCGATCTCCAGAGTACGGTCGACCAATCCGCGAAGCATCTGCCGGCGTCGGGCGTGTTTTTCTCCATTGGCCACACACCCAATACGGCGTTCCTCAAAGGCAAGCTCGAGACGAACGAAAAAGGCTACATCCGCTGGACCCGCCCCTTCCGCACCTACACGAGCGTCGAGGGGATCTTCGCGGCCGGCGACGTCGCCGACGACCATTACCGGCAGGCCATCACCTCGGCTGGAACCGGCTGCATGGCGGCTCTCGACGCCGAACGGTGGCTGGCCGAACAGGGTCTGTGAATACTGAATAATCGGAGCGAGGCCGATCAGGGGAGAAGCTATGAAGAAGTTCAGCGTGGCTAACGCTCGAAACCGCGAAGCGATCGGCCAGGATATCGTATTGCAGGGCTGGGTCCGAACTCGGCGCGATTCCAAGGCCGGGTTCAGCTTTCTGGAGTTGAACGACGGTTCGTGCTTCGGCAACATCCAGGTCGTGGTCCCCGGATCGCTTCCCAATTACGAATCCGAAATCAAGAAGCTCTCCGCCGGCGCCAGCGTCTCCATCGAGGGGCACGTCAAGGAATCGCCGGGCCAGGGCCAGGCCACGGAAGTGGAAGCGACGCGAGTCGTCGTCTTCGGGACGGCGGATCCCGAAACCTATCCGCTGCAGAAGAAACGCCACTCCTACGAATTCCTGCGGACGATCGCTCATCTGCGGCCGCGGACCAATACGTTCGGCGCCGTCACGCGGGTTCGAAACTGCGTCTGCCGCTCCATCCACCGATTCTTCCAGGAGGAGGGGTTTCTCTACGTTCACACGCCGGTCATTACGGCCAGCGACTGTGAGGGCGCAGGCGAGATGTTCCAGGTCACGACGCTGGATCTTGCCGACCCGCCCAAACAGGCCGGCGCCGTGGACTACACGCAGGACTTCTTCGAGCGTCCGAGTTTTCTCACGGTCAGCGGACAACTCGAAGCGGAAATCTTCGCGTGCGCGTTGGGTAAGGTCTACACCTTCGGCCCGACGTTCCGCGCCGAGAACTCGAATACCTCCCGCCATCTGGCCGAGTTCTGGATGATCGAACCGGAGATGGCCTTCTTCGAATTGACCGACAACATGGACCTCGCCGAGCGGTTTCTCAAGACCGTGCTGCGTGATGTGCTGACCCAGTGCGCTGAGGACATGGCCTTCTTCCAGGAGCGGATCGACAAGCAGATCCTCACGACTCTGCAGTCCGTCGTCGAAGGCGACTTCGTCCGTCTGTCCTACACCGAAGCCGTCGACATGCTGACCAACAGCGGCGAAACGTTCGAGTACCCGATCACCTGGGGAAGCGACCTCCAGTCGGAACACGAACGTTTTCTCACCGAAAAGAAGATCAAACGCCCGGTGATCCTCTACGACTATCCGCGCACGATCAAGCCCTTCTACATGCGGGTCAACGACGACGGAAAGACGGTGCGGGCCATGGACGTGCTCGTCCCGAACGTCGGCGAGATCATCGGCGGCAGCCAGCGTGAAGAGCGACTGGACGTTCTGGAAGCGCGCATGCAGGAGCAGGGCCTCCGGGCACAGGATTACTGGTGGTATCTCGAACTGCGACGCTACGGCACCGTGCCCCACTCCGGCTTCGGACTGGGACTCGAACGACTCGTGCAGTTCGTGACCGGCATGACGAACATCCGCGACGTCATCCCGTTCCCCCGCACTCCGGGCAGCGCAGATTTCTGAAGCCGAATTGGCGGCCGGCGAATGAACGGCGAATGGGCCATGAGGCCGTTCTCCGCTCAATCGGGACTGCGGTGACGCACGGCCGCCTTTATGGAGTGCTGCGGAAGTCCCGCAAGAAAACAGCGTCCTTTCGCGGAACAAAAGGCGGCTTCAACTCAACTGTTGACCAGTTGAGCCTGCTTGCGCTCCGCGATGATCTCTTCCTGGACGCTTGCCGGAGTGCGACGGTACTGCGCCAGTTCCATGGAAAAGACGCCCTGCCCCTGGGTCATGCTCCGCAGGTCAGTCGCATAGCCGAAGGTCTCGGCCAACGGAACTTCGCCGACGATGACCGACGTGCCGCCGAGGCTTTCGGTCGAACGAATCAGACCTCGCCGCGAGGTCAGGTCGCCGACGACTGCACCCTGGAACTGCTCGGGGCATTCGATGTCGAGTTTCATGATCGGTTCGAGCAAAGCCGGACGGGTCTGCTTGAACGCATCGCGAAATGCGTCGCGGGCACAGATCTGAAACGCCCGATCCGAACTGTCGACTTCGTGGTACGAACCGTCGTCGACGATCACCTTGATGCCCACAACCGGGAACTGAGCCAGCGGTCCTTTGACCGTGGACTCCAGCATTCCCTTCTCGATCGACGGGATATACTGCTTGGGAATTCGGCCGCCTACGATGTTCTCCTCGAACACGAACGGTTCTGGAGCATCGTCAGGCAGCGGTTCCATTCGCCCGATGATGTGAGCGTACTGACCTGAACCGCCGGTCTGCTTGCGGTGCCGATGCTCGAACTGCGTGGCGATGGTCGGCGATTCGCGATAGCTGACTTTCGGCGGGCCGACTTCGACGGCCACGCCGTACTCGCGGCGAATCCGCTCGACGTAGATCTCCAGGTGCAATTCACCCATGCCTGCGATCAGAATCTCGTTGGTCTCCGGATCGCTCAGGACGCGGAAAGTCGGATCTTCCTTGCGGAAACGAGCCAGCGCTTTGCCCAATTTGTCGCCGTCGCCGCGAACCAGTGGTTGAATGGCCACCTTGATGACGGCTTCGGGAACAAAGATGCTCTCCAGCGTGCAGTATTTCGGTTCGACCGCGTACGTATCGCCGCTTGCGGCGTCGATGCCAAGCACTGCGATAATGTCACCCGCCGACGCCGAGTCCACTTCCTCGCGTTTGTCGGCATGCATGCGCACCAATCGGCTGAACCGTTCCTTGCGCCCCGTTCGCTGATTGAACAGCAGTTCGCCTTTCGTGACCGTCCCCTGGTAGATCCGCATAAACGTGAGTTGCCCGTACGAATCCTCGACGATCTTGAACGCCATTCCCACGAACGGCTTGCGGGGATCCGTGTGCAATTCAAAAGGCGAGTCGGAGTTGTGCGACTTGGCGCGGATCGCACGATCCAACGGCGAAGGCAGATAACGGACGACCGCGTCAAGCAGCAGTTGAACGCCCTTATTCTTGTATGCAGAACCCAGGTAGATGGGCGTGAGGTCCTGTGACTGCACGGCGTCTTTCAATACGGAATGGATGAGCGAAAGCGGCACCTCCTCTTCCGACAGCAGCAGTTCCATGAGTTCGTCGCTGTACATGGCCAGAGATTCGAGCATCGCCATGCGAGCGGCGTCGACTTCATCCGCCATCTCCTCCGGAACCGGTTCGCGGCGCACGTTCTCGCCGTTGGCGCCGTCGAAATACACAGCCTCCCGAGTCACCAGGTCGACGATGCCCTCGAAGACATCCCCGAGTCCGATCGGCAACTGCATGAGCACCGCATCGCAATTCAGCTTCTCGCGCATCTGCCTGCAGACTCTCAGCGGATCAGCGCCGGCGCGGTCGAGCTTGTTGATGAAGCACAGGCGCGGGACGCGGTAGCGGTCGGCCTGGTGCCAGACGGTTTCGGTCTGCGCCTCGACGCCGCCGACGGCGCAGAAGACGGCGACCATGCCGTCGATGACGCGCAGGGAGCGCTCCACCTCGATGGTGAAGTCGACGTGGCCGGGGGTGTCGATCAGGTTGATCTGGTGATTTTTCCATGCGCAGGTGATGGCAGCGGAGGCGATGGTGATGCCGCGCTCCTGCTCCTGCTTCATGAAG
>CAIPEB010000290.1 GCA_903863885.1 uncultured Planctomycetaceae bacterium
CTGCAATTCAGACGTAAGCGGTCCGCGGCGGCGCAGCCGCCTGGCGGCCCGCCAGGCGCAAGGCGGAGGGCAGCCACGTCTTTCCGGTCGTTTTGTCGCTCGGCGGGCCTGAGGGCCTGTTTGGGGCCGTGATGCCGCGAGGCCCCTTCGTTCTCCGTCGGCGGGACTATTTTTGACATTTTCTTTCCGTCGGCGAAACTTGCCCCGAATCTGTAGGTTACTAATAATAGTAGTACACAGATCAACGGGGATCCCCTCATGACCAAGTCGCTCAGCTCGCTCCGCGCACAACTCCGCCAAGCCCAGCAACAGATCGCCACGCTGCTAGAAGACTGTTTTGGCCGGGATCCTCTGCTCCCCGGTTCGCTGTACACCCTGCGGCGAAAGTGCGGCAAAGCCAACTGCCGATGCGCGCAGGGGGAACCGCATGCCAGTACCATCCTCACGTATCGGGGAGAGGGGCGGCCCCAGAACATTACCCCCACGCCGGAACAGATTCCCGCGCTGCGCCAGATGACCGAGGAGTATCGGCGGGTTCGCCAGACGCGCGCCCAACTGGTCCAATGGCAGCGGAAGGTCCTGGTTCTGGTCGATGAGATGGAAGCCGCCCGCGTGCGGCTGGGCGAGGCCGAGTTTCAGAAACGGCGTGCTTCGGAGTTACGGAAACCTCGTTCCCCCGGGAGGTGACCTATGGATCTGGTCATCTTTGAAAACAACAAGCCGCTGGTCATGGATGAGTTCCGCGAAGGCCGCTTTGATTACGTGGAGTTGGCCTCCGACGTGGCGGAGACCAAGTTCTTTCAGTTCCTCTTCGGCCAGCAGATCGTGAATCGCCTCGCCGAGCATTACCCTTCTCCGCGGGAGCGGCATCACGTGCCGCTGTGGATGTATCTCTGCAGCCAGTTCTCCCTGCGGCTGCATGGCCAGCACAGCTTTCACAGTTATCCGCTGATCATCCGCGCGGGCGGGCTGATCGAGGCTCTGGGACCGGAGGTGGCGCGCCGCGAGGTGGATTCGGAAAGCGGCAACGTCACGCTGGATTGCGCGGGTTTCAACGAGCGCAACCTGTATCCGCGCCAGACCCCCTGCGACCAGGACTACCTCCGCAAGCTGGCGCGGGATACCTCGCCCGATGAACTCGAAGACTGGTACAACCGCCACGTGGCCGAGATGTATCGGGAACTGGGCGCCTTCGACGCCGACGGCCTGTTCATCGCCGACGGCACGTATCTGTTCGTGCCCGACAATGAGCGGTACGAGGGTTCGCAGAAGCTGCTGTTCGACGAGCACAACCATCCGGTCAGCAAGAAACAAGAGCAAGAGATGACCAAGGCCCAGCGGGCGCGATGCTGCTGGCGACGCCATTACAAGGCGGTGCTGCTGTTGCACTGCGACGCCGCGGGCGAGCGATTCGTGGTCGTGGGCGTGCACGTGTTGCGGGAGCACGAATCGGAAGCGACGGCCCTCTGGCCGCTGCTCGACACGTTTCTCTCCGCGGTGGGCCGAGGGGTGATGAAGGTCTTGCTGTTGGATCGAGGCTTCATTAACGGCGCGCAGATCGGCCGATTGAAACAGGAACAGGGCATCGACACCGTGATTCCCATCCGCGGCGACATGAATCTGCAGGAAGATGTGCGCGGCCTGATGCGGCTGGACACCCTCTGGGAAGACTACCAGCCCAGGCATCGCCCGCCGCTGCCCGATGTGACCGCCGCTTCGCACGGCCTGCCGCCGCATCCCACCACGAAGAAGCGTGAACGTGCGCGGCAGAAAACCCTGGCTCAGCAGCGCGCCGAACGTGCGCGGTCATCCCCGCCCGACCCTGGCCGGGTGCGAGAAAAGACCCTGGTCGCCCGTTTCCCGGGCCTGACCAGTTGGTGGGAATGTCCGGTGCCGCTCACCGGCGTGTACTCCCGCGACATCTACGCGGACGGCCATGAACAAAGCTGGCTCCTGGTGACGACGAACTCCGACTGGTCGGCTTCCCGCGTGCGTGACCACTATGCCCTTCGTACCGATATCGAAGAGCGGCATCGGCAGGTGAAATGCTTCTGGGATCTCACACGTTTCCATTCCACGTCCTGGAGCCTGCTCGTCAGCCAGTTGGTGTTCGTCTGCCTGACGTACAGCCTGCTGCAGATTCATCTGCTGCAGCAGGGCCATCAGGAACTGAACCGCCGCACCTGGCCCACAGGCCGCCGCCTATTGCCCGACGCCGATCGTGTGATTGTCTACCGCCAGCAATACTTCGCGTTCTTCACGCTCCTCGAACATATGGAGATGACGTTGAGTCTGGAAGGAAAGGCCCGCCGCCGGGCACTCGCCAAAGCCCGCCAGCTTCTTCACGACTCCCACCCCGCCAATCCGGACGCCCCCCACGCCGAACCCGCCGGGCCGGACGGCCCGGCCCCTTACGTCTGAACTGCAG
>CAIPEB010000291.1 GCA_903863885.1 uncultured Planctomycetaceae bacterium
CGGCAATTCATCGACGACAAACTTCCAGGCCTGGCCGATCACATTGATTTCTTTCGCATCGCTCGCTCACAAGCAACCGGCGAATTGTATAGGTTGTTCTCTCGCTCTGCCTGAAGAACCACCGACGCCCGCCGAGTGCCACGGGCGGCTTCTTCACCCGTGTTCTTTCCATCGTTTGCTGTACAGCGCCCACAGTCTCATCAGACGCACACTCACGATGTCCTCCGTGAGAGGCTCAGACTTTCGAATGGAACGGCGAAAAGGGTGGTCTGCCGGCCGGCTTCAGCCGGTTACTCAAGACGGTGGGCTCGGGGCGGAGGTTGTCGCCACGAACCACGTCTGCGGCTTTCCGGGCTGCAAGACCTTCTGCACTTGAAAACCAGCTCGGGTCAGGATTCCGTGAATTGTTTCGGCGCTATAGGGTATGCGGGCGAAATATGGAGAAGTCGGCCATCCTCGCCAGTGTCTCTTGCCGGCCAGATGCAACGCGTACCGGAAAATAATGCTGATGCGAGTGAGCAGCCTCATGGGGGTCGTGTTTAACTCAAGGACGAAGGTCCCGCCTTGGCGCAACAGACCGTGAATGTCGCTGACGTAGCGTTCGAGAACGTGTCGTTCCAGATGATGGAACACCTCATAAGAGAAAACCACGTCGTATACCCTGTCCCGCAATGCGTCGAGATCATTGCCTGATATCGTGCGGAAGATGACGTTGGGTTTCTTGCAGTATTGTTCAGCCAATTTGATATATGCATCGGATATATCTGCGGCAACGACCTGTCCGAAGGCATCAGCGAGAACCCACGTCATGCGGCCGCCACCACAGCCAACCTCAAGCAACGAGAGTTCCGGCCCCGTGGGCATGCCCGTCAATTGCTTGCCTCGCTCGAATTCCAAGACTGCGTTCTTGGAGAGCGTCGCCAAGTCATCATCCTTGGCCACTCTGAAATCCAGCCACTTCAAGCCATCCTCGGCCGCGGCCTCGCGCCACCAATCGTTTGCTGACCTTACTGGCTGCATGGCGTCCCCGCAATAAATTAGACTCGTTTCCAGTCGACACGCTCGCTCGCCGAAAAACGTGTTTGAAAAATCAGATTCCCGCTGCCGCAACGCGGGAGGGTCGGACGCGATAGCGTCCAGGGAGGCGCATTGACCCCCTCTCGTGCCTTGCCGCGCCGACTCTATCCAACGGGAGAGTCAATTTTGAAACACTTTCCGACGAACAAATCCCAGATTCCGGTTCGGATTGTACGTGGCACGACTGCCATCGGCAATGATCACAACCGGCTATGATGGGCCCGTCATGATGGGCGAGGTGTGTTTCGAGTCATCGGTCTCACTCGCAGTATTCGCGACCGATGGAGATGAAGTAATAAAAGGGATGGGGGTATGTCCCATTGGCGGGTGTGTTGGTGTTCCAGATGGTATCGTCTTAACGAGCTGAGCGTTGCATCCGTGGCATCTTGCCTGTGCGGGTAGACTGAGTGCGGCGTGGGTAGTCAGCGGCATTCGGGGAATCTGCGGGGCGAGGTGCGTGGTGGGCAAAAGGCGGATTCGGTTTCTTCACTCGCAGGAAGATCAGCAGCACTATGAGAATTCCCTCGCACGCCCCGAATATCGGCCGGTGCCCGTCCTCTCGCTTGACGGGTGTGCTCTTGTCGGCCGCGATCCTGCTCCTCTGGGCGGCGCCGGTCCGGTCTGAGACGCCCTCGCGAGAAGTCTTTCCCGGCATCGCCACAGCGCGCCAGATCCCGGGCGAGCCCTATGATCTGCTCGGCAACCGGATCGTCTTCACCAACTGGTATTACGTCCACCCGGGCGACCTGGACTGGATCAACAAGGAAGGCAAGAGCGTTTACGTATCCGGCAACGAAGATCCGGACGCGGCGATTTTCGCCGGCAAGGAGCCGCCTCGCGGCATTCGGCTGATGGCTCGCAAACCGAACGTCGTCGGGCCGATGGAGCTGCCCCATCGCTGCATCATGCAGGACGGAAGACTCTACCGCGGGTGGACGGACAATGAATATTGCGAATCAGCGGATGGCATGCAGTGGGAAAAGAAGGCCAACCTCGTGCTGGACCAGGAGGCCGATGGAATCCATCAGGTCTTTGTCGATCCTTCCGCTCCGCCGGCCGAACGTTACAAGAGCATCTGGGTTACGGACAGCATGACGCCGGAACAGTTCAAGGACTACATGCAAAAGCGTCCCGACGGCTGGGAGCCTCGAGCGCTGCTGCATTACGGCGACACGCAGAAGGTCAATTGCATTCGCGGCAGCGTATCGCCCGATGGTATCACCTGGAAGACTCTGCCTGATCCGCTTGTCGTCGAATACGCCGATACGCTCAACACGGGTTACTTCGACCTGTCTCTGCGCAAGTATGTGATTTATACACGGTACTGGTCGGTGGGACCGTACACGGAAAGCCAGCCCGTGAACATCCGCAACAGTTGGACCGGTTGCGGCCGGCGCGCGATCGGACGCAGCGAAAGCAACGACTTCCGGCAGTTCCCGCCTTCTCAGCTGATCCTGGAAACGCCGCCCACCATGCAGCCCTCCGAAGTGCTGTACACCAATTGTCACACGACCATCCCCGGGGCGCCCGACCAACACGTGATGTTCCCTGCAGTCTGGAATGCGTCGGTCAATGACACGACGCGCATCGTGTTGGCCTCGAGTCACGACGGCCTGAACTGGCACTGGGTGCCGGGAGGCGATTTGCTGGAGACGGCCGAGCACGGGCAATGGAACGGCGGATGCGTCTGGGCCAGCCCGAACCTGATCGAATTGCCCAACGGCGACTGGGCCTTGCCGTACTCGGCGCACAACATCCCGCATAAATACCCGCGGGGCCAGCGCAAGGGCGGGACTGGCTACGCCGTCTGGCCCAAAGGCCGGATGGTGGCGCTGGAGGCTCCGGACCAGGGGCAGTTCACCCTGATCACAATTATCAATCCGGGGGCATCGCTGAAGGTCAATGCCGTCAGCAAGCGGACCGGCGGTATCCGCGTCGAAGTTGCCGGCGATCCCGAGCGAAAGTTCGAGAAATGCGATCCGCTCTTCGGCGACCGGTTCTGGACGCCCGTCAGTTGGCAAGGCAAGACGGACCTCGGCCGCGAAAAAGGCAAGCCCGTCACACTGCGCTTCAAACTGGACCAGGCCGAACTGTACGGGCTTCAGTTCGACTGAAGGCATGCAGGAGGCCACGGATCGGCACGGATGAAACACGGACGGGCGAGGTGGCCGCGAGTCAATTGCCGGTCAGTTGCGATAATCGGCCGATAGTCTTGATGAGTTCGGTCAGCGCTTTGCGGACGGACTCAACCGTGTACGGATCGTCGGGGTGTGAAGGCGACCCGTCTTTCTCGAAATAGGGCCGCTCCTGCATCACTCGTCCCCATTCAACGTCGGCATCGCGGACGAGTTCTTTCAGCAGGTAGTCCGAGTCCAGGACTTGCCGGCAGTAACCGGCCAGGACGATCATCGGCTGCCCGAGATTATGAAGCAGGAGTTCGCTCCCCTTTATATAGCGGAGCAAAACGACTTCGAGCGGGCCTCCCGCGTCCGCCAGGTTGCTTCGCAGGAAAGACTCGATTTCAAACTCGGCCTGTTGCATGCGCGAAATCGGCGATTCGCCCTTCAATGCGCCGGGACCGGCCAGTCTGCCGATGGCCTCCTCGAGAGTGAACTTGCGCCCTTCACGGATTTCCCGTTCGAGTTCGGCATCCGCCTCTGTTCGCTGCTTGTCCTTTTTATCGCTCATTTGCGTTTCGCTTTGGAGGTTGCAGAAGCCGTCGCCGCCAACAGCCAATGTTAACATTTCCGTAATCAAGAAATCAGTCATGGTCCGACCGCTTGATCACCTTGAGGAAACCGCCGTGTCATCGGAGTTGCCTGTTGGGCTGTCTGCGCGAGATTGGTCATCGTTCCATCTTCAGTGACGGAACCTGAGCGCCGACATTCGCGCGCAGCATGCTTCGCGGGACAAGGGAGACCGATGCTCAGCTCACAGTCCGGCGGGCGCACCGGCCGGCGACGAAACCCGCCGTTGGCCCGCATTGCCAGCCGAGCACGTCGACGGGTGTCGAGTTCCGTGATGGGAAAAAAGGGACGGTGTGTGCTGGGGACTGTGCCTATCGGGCGGTGGGCGACGAACTTCGTTATCCGCCCATGTCTGTGCAATTTCGCGCAAGCCGGCGGTATTCAAGTGTCGCATCGCCTACACACTCCGCTCGGCGTTGACTATGTTTTGAACTGTTGCACAGATACCCCTCGTCCCGACGCGACACGGTCGCAGCCGCCGCGGCGGTTCAGGGTTTTCTTATCCCTGCGCATCCACTTGGAAAGGTCCATACCATGAACGTGTCGGGGACCAATCGCCCTATGCTGACCAATAGACTGGTAGTCGGTCTTCTCGCTGCCGCAACACTCAGCGTCTCGGCCCGGATGCCGGCCCAGCAAACCAGCGGGGAACCTGGATCGCCCAGCGCCACCACGACCATCGACGGAAAGCAACTTCCACCGGCGGTTCCGAAATTCGGCGGCGTAATCAAAGAGAACGCCATGCAGTCGAAGGCATGGTGGCCGCCGCGGGTGGTGCCTCCCAAGGGCGCACCCAACGTGTTGCTCATCATGACGGACGATTCGGGGTTCGGCGTTCCCAGCACCTACGGCGGTGTGATTCCAACGCCGGCCATGGATCGGATCGCGAAGAACGGACTGCGGTACACGCAGATCTGCTCGACTGCCCTCTGTTCACCCACGCGCGCTTCCCTGATTACGGGCCGCAATCACCATTCCGCAGGCTTTGGCGTCGTTTCCGAGCAGGCCACCGGCTTCCCCGGCTACAGCAGCATCATCCCGAAAGACAAGGCGACGATCGGTCGGATTCTGCGGGACAACGGGTATGCCACTTCGTGGTTCGGCAAGAACCACAACACTCCGGCCTTTGCATCAAGCCAGGCAGGGCCTTTCGATCAGTGGCCGATCGGCATGGGATTTGAGTACTTCTACGGGTTCATGGGCGGCGACGCCAATCAGTGGGAACCCAACCTGTTTCGCAACACGAGTCAAATCTACCCATTCACGGGAAAGCCGGGATGGAACCTCATCACCGGGATGGCCGACGATGCCATCGACCATTTGAATCAGCTCAACCAGATCGATCCCAGCAAACCGTTCTTCTGCTACTACGTGCCTGGCGGCACTCACGCGCCGCATCACCCGACGAAGGAATGGGTGGAGAAGATTCACAATCTCCATCTGTTCGACGAAGGCTGGAACAAGCTGCGCGAAACGATCTTTGCCAACCAGAAGCGTCTCGGCATCGTCCCGCCGGATACCAGATTGAGCCCGTGGCCCAAGGACATCTTGAAGGAATGGGACCAATGCACGCCGGACGAGAAGAAGCTGTTCATCCGCCAAGTCGAGGTCTTTGCCGCCTACGTGGCTTACACCGATCACGAAATCGGCCGGGTCATCCAGGCGGTCGAGGACATGGGGAAGCTGGACAACACGCTGATCATCTACATCAACGGCGACAACGGCACCAGTGCCGAAGGCGGTCTCTACGGAACTCCCAATGAAGTGGCCTTTTTCAATGGAGTCGCTGTTCCCGTCGAGGTTCAGTTGAAGCGGTACTACGACGACTGGGGTACCGAGAAGACCTACAACCACATGTCGGCGCATTGGGCTTGGGCCTTCGATACTCCGTTCACCTGGTTTAAACAGATCGCCTCGCATCTGGGCGGAGTGCGTCAAGGCATGTGTGTGTCCTGGCCGGGACATATCAAGGATGTCGGCAGCAATCGCAGCCAGTTCATGCACGTGATCGACGTCGTGCCGACCATCCTCGAGGCCTGCGGGATCCAACCGCCAGGGGCAGTGGACGGCATCGAGCAAGCCCCGATCGAAGGCGTGAGTTTCGCCTACACGTTCGATGCGAAGAACGCAAAGAAACCTTCGCAGCACAAGACGCAGTATTTCGAGATGTTCGGCGACCATGCTCTATATCACGAGGGCTGGCTGCTGAGCACCAAGGTGATCCGCGCGCCGTGGGAGGCCTTCGGCGCGGCGAATCCCGATCCGCTCAACAACGTCACCTGGGAACTGTACGACCTGAGCAAGGACTTCTCCCAATCCGAAGACCTCGCTGCCAAATACCCCGAGAAAGTGCAGGAACTGAAAGCGATGTTTCTTCAGGAAGCACGCAAGTACCAGGTGCTTCCGCTGGATGCCTCGGTCGCGTCGCGCATCGTCGCACCGCGCCCGAATATCACGGCCGGCCGTACCGAGTTCGTCTACACTCGGCCGATGACGGGACTGCCGCAGGGCGATTCTCCGTTTCTGCTTAACAGTTCCTACACGATCACCGCAGACCTCTCGGTTCCCGAAGGAGGCGCCGAGGGCGTGATCCTGACCTCCGGCGGGCGATTCGCAGGTTACGGCTTCTACCTGCTCAAAGGGAAGCCCGTGTTTCTCTGGAACCTGATGGACCTGCAACGCGTCAAGTGGGAAGGCCCCGAGGCCCTCGCGCCGGGTCGGCATACGGTGGAGTTCGACTTCAAGTACGACGGCCTCGGCCTCGGCACTCTGGCCTTCGACAACATGAGCGGTCTGGGCCGTTCGGGAACCGGCACGCTCAAGGTGGATGGCAAGGAGGTCGCCGCACAGAAGATGCCGCAGACCCTGCCCATGATCCTGCAGTGGGACGAGAGCTTCGACGTCGGTTCAGATACCTTGACCGGCGTGAATGACGCCGATTACCAGCCACCGTTCACCCTGACCGCCAAGCTGAACAAGCTCACGGTCAAGCTCGATCGGCCGAAATTGTCAGCCACGGACATAGAGAAACTCGAAGCTGCCGCGAGGGACAACAAGGCCAGCGAGTAGTTCGTGCTGCAGCCGACGGTTTTTTCGTTGCGCAATTGCCGTTCGTCTCCGTGCTATTCGACGGGCTCTTCGCGTGGCGGCTACTCCAGAAGGTCGGTGTAGGCGTTCAGGCCGAACCATCGGTTTGAATCCGCACTCTTGGACTGTACGCTCAATTGACAGGGATGGCCGGGCTCGAGCAGGCTCTTGTCGAGGGTAAGGTAGAACAATCCGAACGCATCGCCCGTTGGGCCCGTGTCGTGTACGGCCGAGAAGACGAGCTTTGCCTTGCCGTCAGTGCTGGTCCAATCCCGGGATTGCTGCGCAATATCGAAGGCAAGCAGTTCCTGGTTGTTGAGCCTCAAGACAAAGCCTTCCTTTTGAGGTTGGGAGACGTATCCCAGCACGCCGGCAAACACGAGCGTCACCGTATCCCGTTCGATCTTCTGCGGGACCGCTTCGGACTCCCATGATACGACATTGGCAGGGTTGGTCTGCCGGCAGACATAGACGGGCGCTTGTTCATCCCGGTATGTCGTCCACTTGGTCGCCTCGCCGGGACAGGTGACTCGCTGGAATCCGGCCAGATAGGGCCCCTCCGGAACCTGGGTCTTGTCAGAACCAAGGGCTTCAGCCAGTTTCTGCGGGGCGAGTTGATATGCATCGGGCAATTCGGGTTGAGAAAGATATTCGATAATCCGCACGAACAGGTTTTGCGACAAAACCTCGCCGCCGGCGATTCCCTTCGGCAGGTCGAGAGAACTTACCATCAGTCGGCCTTTGCCCACCGACATTTCGAAGAGGAAGCCCTTTCGCTGCGGGATTGACCAGATAATCGGCTCGATGTCCGGCGCCAACGCAGAGAGGTCGAGTTTGCTGTCGGACAGTTGCATGATCTGCAGGAACTCGGGTCCGCAGTAACCATCGTGCGGATAATTCGCAAAGACGGGATGAGACGCGATCATCGTTCCCAGGTTGGAGCGGTCCGCCCACCACGACGAATTAAACCCTCCGGTCTTCTCCGCGGTGATATTCCCGAAGCGGCCGAAGCAAAGCAGCCGTCCGCCGGAATTCAAATAGTCGACTCCGCCCGCTGGAAAACCTTGGGAAACACAGACGGCTCCCCGCAAGTCGTGGCCTGCCTGCACGTGCGGGAAGATGCTCTTCAGCCGATGGAGAGCGCCGCCGATCACCCTCACGGAAGCTGAGGCAGGGATCTGAGTCGCAGATGGAAATACCATGACAGGCCAGTCGTTTTCTGCGCTTCCGTCAGGTAGTGCCAGTCGGACACACAGTCTTGCTTTCGCCGGCTTGGCGACCGCCGGCGGCGTAAGTTCGATGCGGCATGCTTCGGTCACTGCGCCTTGGGCAGCGGAGACCTTCATCTCGCCCTCGGCGGCGACCCGCTCGTCAAGAACGAATCGCCAGGCCAACACCTCGTCGCGGATCGATTGTCCGCCAAAGTGGGAGACCAAAACGGGAATATGAACGGCAGCGCCTCCGGTCAAATAGTACCCCGAAGGCAATCTGGCCAGGACCACGGTGTCGCTGTTGAACTTCCGGTACTCATCCGGATCGGCATTGCTCTTGGGTTCCCAGAAACTATTGAAGATGCCGATGTTGGCCCCCGACTCATACGGGCCAAGTCCGGCTCCGGCCGGAGCGCCCGGCATGTCGTCGTAGTTCGTGATCATCCAATACTGAAATCCGGCCGGCCAGCTCAGGCAACGCAAGTCCTCGATGCACCGTTTGCGGCAAAAACGCTGCAGTTCGCGGGAATTGTGCAGCCATCGATCGTAGTACTTCATCAGACCGGCGGCTTCGAGTTGCGACTTCACTTTCCGGATCGACGCAGGCAGATAAGGTCCGCGGTACTTGGGTATCTCGCTGAAGTCTTCGAGCGAATTGAAATTGCCCAATTCGTGGAAGATCGCGGGCCATTCCGCGGGCTCCCAGGCCCCGGACACGATGTCGTGGTTCTTGGTCTTGGTCAGTACGCCGTCGGAATCCTGGATGAGAAGTCCGGGCGCGAGTTCGCGCGAAATCCGAATCGCCTCTGCCGCGAAGCTCGCCAGTTCGGGCGTGTCCATTTGTTCGTTGCCCATCGCCAGGCACATGAACGAAGGATGATTCCGATTCTGCAGAATCAGTCGCGGCCATTCCGCCAGAAGCGCGGCGCGGTTCTGCTCCCGATAGCCGTCGTAAGCGACCTGCAGTTCGGGCTGCAGGAGGAACCCCACTTCGTCGGCCGCTTCAAAGCACTCCGGCGGCGGGCACCAGGAATGGTAACGCACAAAGAAGAAGCCGTACTTCTTGGCCGTCTCGAACCGCTGCCGGTACACTTCTTTGGATGCCGGCGGGAAGCCGGTCAGCGGCTCAATGGCATCGTCGCCGAATCCGCGCAGATAGATCGGTTTGCCGTTAAGCAGTATCTGATGTTCTTTCGCCTCGATCTTGCGCATGCCGAAACGAACTGCCACTTCGTCGACGGGTATTCCGCCCCTGAAGAGCCGAATCGTTGCAGCGTACAGATCCGGTCTTGCCGGTGACCATAAGCGCGGATTGCTGATCGCCGCGGTGATGCGAGGAACTTTGCCGGCTGAGTCAGAAGCGACGGCGGACGTCGCCTCAAACCGCTGCTCGAAGCCGACGCCAGTACCTTCAACCTGCAGCGACAGATCTTTCCGCTCCTCGGGCGGGCCGGCCACGGTGACTTCGAACACGGCTCTTTGCGAGTCAATGTCCGGCCTGACGAATACATCGTCCACGTAGGTTGAGGAAGTGGCTTCCAGTGAAACGCTGCGATATATGCCTCCCCAGGGATGGTAGTAGTTGAAACAACCACGCATGTCGCCCGCGCCATAGTCATCTTTCGAACGGCCTGCGTTATCGACTCGGATGGCGATCGTGTTCGCGGCTCCGAGGCGGACCAGTTTCGTCACCTCGAACTTGTACGCCGATACGAAGCCGTCGTGCGAGCCGACGTGAGTGCCGTTGAACCAGACATCGGCGAAACGATGGCTGCCGCCGATCTTCAGCCAGATCCGCTTTCCGCTCCAGGCCTCTGGCACATCGACCTGCCTTCGATACCATGCCTTGCCCATGTAGACGTGGCGGATGAACTGCACGACCCCTTCTTTGCCGACGCCTTGAGCCTCCCAGCTTCCGGGCACGAGGATCTCGCGGGAATAGGCCGCCGTATCGGAGAACCACTGCTGCTTTTCGCCGACATTCTCCGGGTCTGCAGTGAATGACCACTGGCCGTCCAGCAGGATCGTTGGCCGCGCGGGCGGGTCTGTTGCGGCGAATGACTCTCGTTCCGTGGAAAAGGTAATCGCTGCGAGTACGGACAGAACGGAGAGTCGCCATCGAACAGCAAAACGAGAAGTTACCATCGGTATCACTTTCGATATTCCGGAATCGCTGCAGCCAAGGCATCGTGCCGGATGCCAAGCATCGGAGAAAGGAGAGTTTACAGATCTGTGTTTCATCCGTGCAAATCCGCGGCCCTGCCGCGAGAGATCAAAGGCGTGGCGGTAAAGCAACTCGCAACGTGGAACCGTAGCGATCTCGAGCAAGCACGTGTTTGAAAAGACAGCTCACCTTCCCATGTGGTACAGGGAGCACAACGCGGAACGGGCGGGCGCGACAGCGTCCGGAGAGGGTCGATGCCACCTCTCTCCGGCCCTGCCGTGCCGTCTCTTTCCAAGGGAAGAGTGAGTTGTGAAGCACGTTCTAGAATGGCGCAGGCCCTGATGAGTCACGCGGCTGATTGTGCTGCGGCTTAATCAGATTCCGACTGCTGAGCCAGTCGCCAAATCGCTCGATCCATCCGTCGATCGGCAAGTTCTTTTTCGTCATGCCAAAGCCGTGGCCGCCTTTTTCGAAGAGATGCAGTTCGGCTTGGCGCCCGGCATCTCGCCAGGCCGAATAGAGCCGCGCACTACTGGCTTCGGCCAGCGAATCGTCCGAGGCGCAGAGAATGAACAGCGGCGGCGCATCGCGAGGCACTTTGATTTCACCGAAGACAGGGCCGTAAATCGGCGCGGCAAAATCGGGCCGACTTTGCACATCGTCCGACAGCACCGTCCCATTCGTGACGGTGGCACCGGCAGAGAAGCCCATGATGCCGATTCGATCCGCTCGCAGATTCCATTCCTTTGCCGATTGCCGGATCAGCTTGACAGCTTGCCGCCCATCAGCGATTCCCGCGCTGCCGGAATCCTGCGAGTCTTTCGAGAGCGATTGCGCGGACTTGCTGGACATGTCCCGATCCCTGAAGTCGGACAACGTCGAGAAGAAACGGACGATCTCCTTGGCGAATTCGGCCTCTGCTGCGGGAGTCTCCTTCAGCCGGTACTTGAGAACAAAGGCAGTCACGCCTCGCTTCCGGAGCCACTCAGCTACCTCGGTCCCCTCGTTCTGCCATGACAAGAAACGGAACCCGCCGCCGGGGCACACGACAATCGCGGTTCCCGTGGCTTGGTCCGGCTCAGGCACAAAGGCAGTCAACGTTGGTATGGTGACGTTGCGAATCATCAATTTCTTGTCGGGGCTGCGATACTCGACCTCTTTTTGGGTCCAGTCCTCGGAGCCAGGGGCAGCACCCGGCCAGATCGGGATGACTTTTCCTGAAACCAATTCCGCGCTGTTCGCCAGGGGGGAAAGTGCCGCGAAGAGCACGATTGCGGGCATCACGTTGGCAACTCGAAACATAGGTGCTCCCTGAAGCAAGATGGTTGAGTGCGGATGTCAGGTCGGTTCCGCAAGGCACTGCGTAGTTTAATCGCATGGGGTTCGAGGCGATAATTTGCGTCTGGCGGTGGCGGGGATTGTTGTATCGCCTGCTTCGCGCAGATTTGCATGCCGCTTTTGAGCGACTCGCAGGCTGACCGCATCGTTCGCTTTCGCCGCTTCGATATTCTCGGTAGCCTGGACCGTTGCGATAAGGGGTTGGAACTTCGATCGACCGGGAACTTGAAAGATGAACACAGACTGCATGATCGCTGAGTTGGATCGGTCGGTGAACACGCCTCGGGTTTGCTCGACAGCCGATAGGATGACGGCCCATGGGCGAATGGCCTTGTTGCTGGCGGCACTTCACATCGCCGGCGCCGGTCTGACACTGGCGGCGGATCCGTCCGGCGCTCCGTCGGGATCAATCGATCGGGTCTCTCTGGACAACCTCCAGGGTCAACCCGTGGATATCTCGCCCTGGGCTTATGCCTGGCGTGCTGACATAGCCGTTCAGGAGAAGCCCGAGGCCTGTTTCATTCCTCGACGTCTGAATCGAATCGACACGGTATATCGAACCGCGCTCGATCAGTTGGGCGCTGCCTCGCTCAAGAGCCTGTACTACGACATGCCGGACCTGCTCACGCCGTTGCCCCCGAAGCCGCCCGGTCATCTGCTCGCAGGGTTGCTGTGGACGGGAAGACTGGCGGACTGTCAGGTGGAACTTCAATGGCCGCCCGGCGCTGCGGAGATTCCTTCGCCGGATGCTGTGGAGGTCCGCGTCTATCCCACGTCGTTTGGCTGGTTCGGATGGACCGTAGACAAGATCCTGAGCAAGCCGGAGGTGTCAGGAGATCGGCACACTTGGACGTACAAGAGCCTTCCTGCAGCGACAATGGACTGGGCATTCAGCGCCCGGATCGAGGCAGCTACGGAAATGGTGGCTGTCTTTCTCGAACAGGCAGCAACGTCCGGCGGCACCATGCCTGTCGCGCCGAGCATTCGCGTGGTCAGTCCGCGAATGGGCGTTTGGAAGCGGATGGACGTGGAAATTGAATGGGGCTTCCAAGAGCGAATGGAGCAGGCGGACTTTGACGGCCGGTTGGAGTCTTATGTGGCTGTGACCGGTCCCATATCTCCGCTCGAGGAGGATAAGGGCACGACGGCGAAGAGCGGGAATCAATGGCAGTCCCGGGCTGCGGGCCATGCCAGACGCGGCATCGTCGTGCCGTTGCTGTTCGCGTCCAGCGGTCAGCCTGCGCTGGACAGTCGGGTTACTATCTGGACGGAGTCGACGGGTCTGACGTTTCGTGTCAGTGATCTGGAGAACGGACCGATTCTTGTTCCGGAACAGGGCGTCTTCATTTCGAAGTCCGGCAGCGGGAAGACCGCGCGGCAATTCGTCCGGGAACTGGCGGCGACGAACTCCAAGAGCATTCGGCAATTGACCCGTGAACATCGCGAAGCGGCTTCCTGGGACGAACTCATGAAAGAGGTTCGTCTGCGGACGTGCCCGGCGGGGACGGCCGTTCCGCCATTCCCCAAAGTCGAAGATCCTCCCATGCAGGTGCAGTTGCCGGACCCGCGCTGGACCGATGCTTGGCGCGCGGCGTCGTTCCAGTTGAAAGGCAGGCACATGTGGGGCGGGCTTGCCTTTGAGATCGGCCGAGTTGCCCATGAGATGGAACTGGTGGGACTTCATGATGAGGCCGCCAAGGTGTACGACCATTTCCTGGCGTCTCCCGGGGCGAAGTCTGACGGCGACTATTCGGATGGAAACGGTGCCCTGGAGTGGGCGACGACCATCAGGCACGACATGGGATTCAGCCATGACGGCACGCACGCCTCGACGGGCAGACTCCTGTTTTCCATGGCGGATCGATATTTCCTCACGGGCGACAAGGGCTGGTTGGAAAGAAACCGTGCCCGCATGCAGTCGGCGGCGGACTGGATCATCCGTCAACGCAACTCCTACATGAAAGACGTTCCCAACCGGCGAGAACTCCTCGTGGCCGGTCTCATGCCGCCGTGCATGCTGGGCGACTATGCGCTGCCCAGTTGTGACTGGCAGTGGTACTTCTGTGACAATGCCTTTGCGCTGCAGGGACTCGGACGTTTTGCCGACGCATTGACACAGCTCGATCCGGAAGCCGCGCGGAAGTACCGTGACGAAGCCGATGCGTTCCGCAGCGACCTCCGCCGCGCGGTGGAACGCGAGACGGCCCTTTCGCCGGTGAGACTCGGGCGCGACGGCACATACCACAGCTTCATTCCGGCCACATCCTATGCCCGCGGCGCGATGGCCAATCTGGAACTGGGTGCTCCCCAGCGTCCGCTGGTCGACGTCATTCTGGGCGCGCTTCCGTTGGCGGAACCTTTCGGCGCACTGGATGCCAATGATGTCCGCATGGTCGATACGTTGAACGTGATGGAGGATGTGGGAATGCTGCCGAAGATCACGGCTCACGTAACGGCCGTCAACGTGATGAAGGTAGTAGAAAAACCAATCGGTCCTGTGGGGGAACTGGACGATGCATGGTTCTGGAGAAGCTATGGAGTGAGCATCCCCAAGGCCTCGCACAATGCCAATATCTACTTGCTCCAAGACGACGTGCCGAATTTCTTGCGGTTCTGGATGAACTGTTATGCGGCCCTGGTGGGCGCCGACGGGAGATTGTGGGAATGGGGGCACCTGGGGCAGTACACCGACTGCACCGATCCCGACAATGGCACCGCGGGCTGGTTTCTGGAGAACTTCCGCAACCTCCTGGTGATGGAGGATGGCCAGTCACTGTGGGTGGCCCGCGCCGCGCCTCGTGCTTGGCTGGAGCAGGGCAAGACGATCGCAGTCAAGAACGCTCCGACCTACTTTGGGACCCTGGCATATGAGATCGTCTCGGACGCCGACCACGGCCGGATCACCGCGACCATCGAGATACCGAACCGCAATCCGCCCAAGAACGTCATCGTGCGTTTTCGCCATCCCAAGGCGGCTCCGATCAAGAGCGTGACAGTCAACGGCCAGCCGTGGGCCGGGTTCAGCAGCGACAAAGAGGTCATCGAAATCACGGGCGTGACGGGAAAAGCAGCGGTTGTCGCCAGCTATTGAATCCAACGAATTAGTGGAGGTTGCCCGAATCTGCACACGGGACGCCGGTTGCCGGTGATCGGTACAGCTTATGCGAGTCGGCCCAACAGCCGGTTTCAGTCTCTGCGCATGGCGAAGAACTTCCCCGGAGATCCGCTCACGGCCAACTCGTCAACGACTTCAAACCCCCAGTTTCTGTACTTCAAAGTGTTCTCGGGGAACTTGGTGATCAAGGTGCAGGGCAGATGCTCCTTCCGGGCTTGCTCCAATACGGGCTTGATCAACTGCGATGAGTACTTGAGGCGTCTGAATTGCGGACGCACCGCAACCAGATGAAGATACCATTGCGGCTCACTACCCAGGCGACTTGTCAGTCCCGCCACCGCTTCGTTTACGGCCTGCATTCGTTCCATGGTTTTCAAATCTTTAAAATCCGCCGGACAGAAGGGCGCCAGGTGCGCGTCCTCCAACGGCGCCATGCCCGGGGGAAACCAAATGCTCACGCCCTCGAGATCCAGAGACGTGGCTTGCCTGACCGCGTTTGCGGAGCAGGAAGTCACGAGAGAGCGGAACAATCGCTTCCTCAGCGGGATGTGATTCGGCTCGTTCTCGAACACGAAATCCCCGATGCGATCGTCGCAGCTGAGGAAGGCCTCTGCGGATATCTCGGCCATTTCATCGATTCGACTCAGCGGTACCTCGTACATTTTCTGTTGTTCCCAATTCATGCGGCTCGATTTCGATCGGATCGAAGGAGGCGGGATGCGACGGGCCTGGCGGTCATCTCTCCGGGACTCGGCCGCGATTCTCCGGCAGGCTCGCCGGATCGTGAGGTCTCGGCTGAACCGCCATTCGCACGACAAAGTACAATTGGCGCTGCCGCGTTTCAATGCACCACCTTGATCCAGGCGTCATCATGACGATTCACCGATATCTCCCCCGGTATGTGTCGAGCGGTCTGCTCACTTTGTTTGGGGTCGTCGCGTTGTATCCGGAGCATGGTGCGGCGCAAGCGGTGAGACCGGACCCGGCCGAGGTCGCCGCAGTGGAGCGGGCCAACGCGACGCTGTCGCCGACGCGGGCGTTCCAGAACCTTGAATCCAAGGCCGGTGATTGGCGGGTGGAGAGTAACACGCTGGTGCAGTCGGACCCCGTCGCATCCCATGCGCGTTCGTTCGTCACGGGACCGCGCTGGGTCGACTGCGTCATCAAAGCGAAGGTGCGCGTGGATTCCGTCGGCGGACCGGCCGCGTCGCCCGGTGCCCGGCTCATCGTGCGCGGCGACGCAAAGACGGACACGTTCTACACCGTCGGCCTTTGGGCAGGCAGTCGCGAGGTCCGTATCGAAAAGTCGCGAGGACTCAACTTCGAACTCATGACGAACAACCAGTTCGGAAGCCCGGCAGTCGCCCCGTTTCCTGTCGAACTCGGCAGAACCTACGCGCTGACTGTGGTTGTCGACCATGCCACGATCTACTGCTATATCGACGATAAATTTGTCGTGCTGGCGCAAGAGTCGGACTTCACGATCCATCCCGACGGATGCGTGGGCTTCTTTACGAATGCTGCAACGGCCACTTTCAGCGACGTCTCTGTCAAGGGACTCCAGAACGTTACTTCATCCCCCGTCACGCCATATGCGGGGAACCCGGTGAACCTGACGATCTACTCCCCCGCGGTGATCCGCGATGACAAGTTCCGGATGTGGGATTCGCTGCTGGGCCGATACATCGAGTCGGCGGACGGAATCGTGTGGACGTGGCCGGCGGGCAAGGAGTCCGTCGCCAACCGGGGCAACACGGGTGACTGGCCCACCGGCACTCAGTGTGGCGATCCTGATGTTCTGAAGTTCGACGGCCAATACTGGATTACCTTCTGGTCCACATGCAACCGGCGCAACGGAGCCTTCGACGGCATGGGCATTAAACGCTCGCTGGACGGCATTCACTGGACGGCCGAACCGGCGAACCCGGTCTTCTATATGGGGCCGCTTGGGGATTGGGACGAGATGGTCGTGGGCGACCACGCGATGATCCGCGACGGGGATCGCTTCAAACTTTGGCATGTGGGAATTACGCGCCCCCAGAGGGGCTATCGCAATGAATTCGGCTACGCCGAAAGCCCTGACGGCCTCCATTGGCGTAAGTGCCGATTGAACCCTGTTCTGACTCAAGGCGAGCCGGGAACCTGGGATGGCGGCTGGATCTATGCGGCGGGAATCGTGAAAGTCGACGATGAGCCCTCCGGCACGCATGTCTATGCGGACAGACCGGGCGCCAGTTACCATCTCTTCTACACCGGTCAACCCACCAACAACGAGCTGATCTGCGGCGTCAAGCGTATCGGCTATGCGTTCTCGCTCGACGGCATCCATTGGGTCAAGTGGAACGATCCCAATACGGCCGAACCGTTTCAGGACAGCGATCCGGTCGTGACCTGGACGGAATACGGGCAGAAAGGATTCACGGGCGTTGGCGCCGCCACAGCTATCCTCGTCGACGACGAAGTGCGCATCTACTACTCGATGTATGAGGAACGGTTGGATGTCGGGCGGCCTCCCGAGGGGCCCGTCGGCACGGCCTTCGCCACGGTGAAGGTGGATGCGCTGAGGAAGATCGTCGCCGCGGCGAAGGCGAAAGGCTTGGTGCGGCCCGCGAGTCGCCAGGAAGTGGACGGCACCCTCGATGCGCCTCTGCCCCAGTCCATGTGGGACGATCTGCAGGGCCGCGTGCTGGCGGCCGTACAAGCCAGACAGTCCGGCAACGCCAACGACGAAGAGACGGCACTGTCCGAGATCGCGGCCATGCGTGCCAGGTTTACCAAAGCCCTCGAACGCTTCTACGCAGATGCATGCGCGCCGCTGAAGAAGGTCGTCGATCAGTTGAATGCCGGACTTCCTGTGACCGAGAGGATGCTCTGGACATCTCCGGCCGATCGCGCGGGGAACAACCCGCCGCAGATCGAGTTTACAGGCTTGAACATCGCGGCCGGAATACAGCCCGTCATGATCGAGATCGAAGCTGCATGTACCCGTTTCGAGGTTGCGAGGGTAGCGTGGGCCACCGGCGACGGATTCAAGCCCGGGCAGGACATGGAATTCATCGCCGGTTACCACGGCACGGAATCCACCACGCACCGCGTCACGATTGCCACCGGCGGCCAACCCATCACTGCATTGCGTTTCCTTTTTCCCGCCGGGGCCAACGTGGATCTGAAACAAGTCCGTATCCGCGCATTCGGCATGTAATTGGGAATGAGTGCGGATGTGCAGCAGGCGGTACTGGCCGCAGTTGGATCGGCAGATCCCGAACCAGCGCCGGCGGGCGCAATCTCCGTGCTGATCCTGCCTCTCTGGAATAACGTCAAGCTTCTCGAGCAAACACGGGTGCCCGTTCCGCCGGCGGGAAAAGTCGCTGTTGCGGACAGCTACTGACACCCGATCTAATGCACTGTTGATCGGCCAGTGAAAACGCCTTACCGTGACCACCGTGTGAACGTTTGACAAGTCGGCCAGCCGGTTTTCCTTGAGTTTGTCGGGCTTGGTGACCCGGCTTGCCGGGAATGTCGTCGCACCAGAAGCAACCCGTTAGAGGTCTTGCCATGAACTCACGCGATCGAGTGCTCAGCGCCTTTCATCGCAGCGGCTATGACCGCATCCCCGTAAAGCACGAGGGGACGCCCGAGGTAAACCGGATGTTGATGGAGCATTTCGGGCTGTCGAACATGGAGCAGTTGCTCTGCGTGGTGGGCGACGATTTCCGCTACGTCGAGCCGATTTATTGCGGGCCGGAATTGCGGACGTTTCCGGACGGAAGCGTAGAGGGATATTTCGGCGAGCGTTACAAGTACGCTCAATTCGAGGCGGGCAAGTATTTAGAAGCCTGCTATTTGCCTTTCGCCGGGATCGATCGGCTGGAGGACCTCGACCGTTCACACTTTCCCAGCGCCGACTGGTTCGACTATTCGACGATTCGCGCGCAGGCCGAAGCCCTGTGTCAGGCCGGTTTCGCCGTTTGCTGCGGCACGGCGGGTGACATGGATTTCATCAACGGCATCGCCCGTGCCCGCGGCATGGAGCAGGTGCTCATAGATCTGATCGACGACAATCCGGTGTATCTGGAGATCATGCAGGCGCGGTTCGAGTTCTTTTACGAGGTCCAGCGCCGCATCCTGGAGGCAGCCGGCGGCCTGATCGACTTCTGTCACAGCGGCGACGATTTTGGAAACCAGCGAGGCCCGATGATCGGCCTGCCGATCTTCGAGCGGCACTTTGCTCCGAAATACGGCCAATATTTCGACATGATCCATTCCCACGGCGCGCTGACGATGATGCACATGTGCGGGTGCGTCGAGCGGTTTCTCTCGCGACTGATCGAGCTGGGGTTGGATGTGTACGACGTGGTGCAGCCGACCACGCCCGCGATGGACATCGCTGCACTGCAGCGCCGGTTCGGCGACCGTCTCACCTTCTGCGGGTCGGTCTGCGTACAGACCACGCTGGCCTGGGGCACGCCGCAGGAGGTCGAGTGCGAGGTCCGCCGTCGACTCGACCTGTTTCCCAACGGCGGGCTGTTTCTCGGCCCCACGCACGCCGTTCAAGTCGGTTCGCCGCTGGAGAACATCTTGACCATGTATCGCACGGCCGGCAGTCTTGCGGAACAGATTGACGATGCGATTCTGTCGATCGGCGGCGAGGATACTTCCGGCAAGATCAATCTGGCGAAGCTGTTTTGACGAGCATGGTCTCTGTCGAATTCTCGACGTGCTTCAGGTATTTCTGCCGGACCGGAACTTGATGTCGAGGCTGAGTATCACCAGGACCACCCATGAACATCCGCGTCTCCATGATTCTCTCCATCCTGTCGCTGCTCGCCGGTTCGCATGCTCCGGCAGCGGCAGACGATTGGCAGGTCACGTTTCCCTCGCCGCTTTCATCCGCCACATGGCTCGACTCGCATCAGCGACTGTGCTTCGGGATCGACGGAAAGAACCTCAACGAGGCAATCGAGGACGGTACGAACGTCATCTGCGGCGGCACGAATGCGGCGGGGATCGGCTTCGCGGGCGGGCCGTTCATTCTCGGGAAGAACGGCGAGATTACGGACATCATGAGCGGCGCCCCGGTTCCCGAGCAGACACTCGCGGAACTGCGCTCGCGGGTCGATGCGGCGCATGCGCAGGGCGCGAAGTTCCTGGGTGAAGTCATACGGTTCAATATGACGCCTTGGCTGCAAGCCGAGCATCCCGATTGGCAGGACATCAATTCGCCGGGCGGCACACCGATCACGGTCGAACAATTGAAAACGAGCCACGTGCTTGGCTGCTGGAATTCGCCGTACGGCGACTGGTTCATCAAGTCGCAGGTCGAACTCGTGAAGCGGCTCGATTGGGACGGATACAACATGGACGGATTCGGCTGCTGGTCGCATTGCTTCTGCCCGTCCTGTACGTCGGCCTATCGCGCGGATACAGGCCGCGAGATTCCCGCGGCCCAGGACGTGAATGCGTCCGAGTATCGCCACTACGTAAAATGGCGGCTCGGTCGCTACACACGCTTCGTGCAGAAATGGACCGCTGCGGTGAAAGCGGTGAAGCCGGATTTTGTGACCGCGCCATGGACCACCGGGCCGGGACGGTGGTGGCATTGGATGGGCGCGCCCGCCGCAGAGGGCACGGATGCGATGCACCGCGTGCTGGACGCACCGTTTCTTGAGCTGTTCTGGGATTTTCCGGCCGATCAGGGAACCAACCTCCTTCCTTCGTTCACCTGCCGTTACTATCGCGGTCTCACGGGCGACCGTCCCGCCTGGATTCTGCCGTATCTCTGCGGGCAGGGGCAGTTCAACATGCAGCCGCCGCGTGCGGAGTGCGATCTGCGCGAAATGACCGTGCTGACGAATGGCTGCATACCCGCGCAAGGCTACTGGCAGCAGAGCGCGGATGCATCGCTCGCGCATTTCAACAAACTCGCGGAAGAACGCGAACCGTTTACTCGCGACGCCAAATCGCTCAAGTGGGCGGCGATGCTCGTCGGCGAAAGCAGCCGCCTGCTCTACGGTCTGCCCGGCGCACGCACCGAGGTACCGCTTGGCGCGTGGATCGGCAGCGGCGTCGATACGCCGGATATCGGCAAACTCGCGCCCGGCGAGCGCCGGATGCCCGCGCACATGGAATCCGCGGTCGGTGTCTTCCGCGCGATGATGGAAGATCATCTGCCGCTCGACATCATCATCGAGCCCGACGTGGAAAATGCAGATACGCTGAGCCGGTACAAAGTGCTCATTCTGCCGAATGCCGCGTGTCTCAGTGCGAAGGCGAACGAGACGATCCGTGCATTCGTGAAAGCGGGCGGTGGTCTCGTGGCAATGCACGAGAGCTCGGTCTGCAACGAATTCGGTGACCGCCGCGAAGACTTCTCGCTCGCCGACATTTTCGGCGCGCACTTCAAGGCGACCGAAGACTTTTCTGCTCGCTGGCCGAATTATCCGAAGTGGACCGAACTCTATCTCGGCATCGCGGGGCCCGATCTGCATCCGATCAACGACGATCCCGTGGTGCGATCCAATTACCGCCGCGGCTCCGATCGCCTTCAATACATCGGCTGGATGACTGACGTCGAAGTGGCCACGGGGGCAGTGAAACTCGGCCGTCGACTGAGCGCGCCGACCGAGTGGCCGTTCATCGTGCTCAATCAGGCGGGTTCCGGCCGTTCCGCGTATTTCGCGGCGGACATCGGGCAGGCCTATTTCATCGCGCCTTATCAATACCAGCGCCGCCTCATCAGCAACGCGGTCCGCTGGGCGGCAGCTGCGGCTCAGCCGCCAATCAGGGTCTCTGCCCCGCTCTGCGTCCAAGCCGCGTTTTACACCCAGAATGACGGGCGCCGGAAAATCGTCCATCTGCTCAACGAAGTGAACACCAGTGCCAACCGCGCGATCCCCGAGAACAATCCCTCGCAGCGAGAGGAAACGCTGCCCATCTCGGACATCACGCTCTTGCTCACCGAATCGCACATCGCCTCAGCGTTCGAGGAGCCCGGGCATCGACCGTTGCCCTTGAAAAATACGGACAAAGGCGTCGAGGTCACATTGCCGCGGCTGAATGTCCACTCGATGATAGTGTTCGAATAGGCCCCCGGGCGTCGCAGATGCATCGCGTTCGGGAGCCAAACACGACGTGAACAGGACACTGGCCATGAAACACATTCTCACTCTTTTCACCGCCCTGCTGCTGGCACCGCTGGCCGCGCTCCATGCGGCCGCCATCGAACCGCTGCCCTTCAAGGTCCCCGCAAGAGTGCCCGATGTCGCCGAAATGTTGTCCCCCTCGGCGGTGCACATCGAGGGTTGGCTCGGCGCACGCGTTGCGGCGAACGAAGCGAATCGCCTGCTCGTCGTGGATACCGAGCCGCTGCTGGCCGGCTATCACAAGAAGCCCGGCAGTCACCCGTGGATTGGCGAGCACGTCGGAAAGTGGCTCCACGCCGCTACGCTCGCGTGGGCCAATACAGGTGATCCGGCGCTGCGCGAGAAACTCGACCGCGTCGCCGCGGAATTGATTGCGACGCAGGAACCGGATGGTTACCTCGGCACCTACGTGCCGGAGCAGCGGTTCAGCCTGATCAACGGCGCCGACTGGGATGTGTGGTCGCACAAATACAATCTCATCGGCCTGCTCACCTACTACCAATACACCGGCAACGAAGCTTCGCTCAAAGCATGTTGCAAGGTGGGCGACCTGCTCATCGCGACATTCCCGGCCAAGAGAAGCATCCTCGCCGCCGGCACGCACGTCGGAATGGCCGCCACCAGTGTGCTGGAGCCAATCGTATTGCTCTACCGACTGACGGGGGACGAGCGTTACCTCGGCTTTGCCCGCTACATCGTGAAGTCGTGGGACGAGCCGAACGGACCGGCGATCCTCAAGACGCTGCTGAACGAGCAGCAGGTCAACAAGGTCGCCAACGGCAAAGCCTACGAGATGCTCTCGAACCTTGTCGGCCTCTGCGAATTGGCGCGAGTCACCGGCGATCGCGAGATGCTGCAGGCCGTGTTCAACGCGTGGCAGGACGTTGTGCACAAGCGTCTGTACCTGACTGGCAGCGCCAGCTAGGCAGAACATTTCTCCGCCGATTACGCATTGCCCAACGACGCGAACGCACACATCTGCGAGACGTGCGTGACGACGACCTGGATACAGCTCAACCTTCAGCTTTTGCGGCTCACCGGCGGGGCGAAGTACGGCGACGAACTGGAACGGACTTTCTATAACCATCTCGCTGCCGCGCAGCATCCGCGCGGCGACGATTGGTGCTATTACACGGCGCTCGAAGGCCGCAAGCCCTACGACAAGGGCATCAACTGCTGCCACTCCAGCGGTCCGCGCGGGATGGCGCTGGTGCCGCAGTCGTCATACCTGGCCGGCCGCGACGCGATCCTTGTGAGCACGTTCGAAACGTCATCTGCCAGGATGGAAATCGGCGGCCGGCAAGTGACCGTCGAACAACAAAGTCAATTCCCGCGCCGCGGCGAGTCGGTGCTGACCATTCGGCTCGACAAGCCCGCGACGTTCGCCGTCAAGATCCGTGTTCCTTCGTGGGCCGTGCCCGTGACGGCGGAATCGGCCGCCGTTCAATCCGGTTGGGCCGTCCTGCCGGCGCGCGAGTGGAGGGACGGCGACCGCATCGCGATCAACTTCAACCTCGCCGCGCGCCTCGTTGTCGGCGACCACGGCAACGCCGGGCGCGCCGCGCTCACCTGGGGACCGTTCGTGCTCGCCTGCGACCAATCGCTGAATCCCGGTCTTTCCAAGCCCAGATCGCTCGGCCTGATCGAGTCGCAGCCGCTCTGCACGTTGAAGCCCGGCACTCAGTTGGCCTTCGAGACGAAAGTGGCCGGAGGGATGAAGAGCCAGCCAATGCCGGCGACGCTCGTGCCCTTCGCCGATGCCGGCGCCGAGGGTGGTGTCTATCGTGTCTGGCTTCGCGCGCCGGGAGTGGCGCCGACGGCAAACGAGTCGCTGCTCGCCGACGGCACGGAAAGCCGATCGCGCCAAGGCAACCAATACGGCTCGATTAACGACGACGACTTCGACAGCATCGTCGTGACCTTTGACGGCACCAAGTCGAAAGAAGACTGGTTTGCCGTCACACTTGCCGCTCCGGTGAATATCGATCGCGTCGTATTCGCGCACGGCAGGACCTTCCACGACGGAGGTTGGTTCGACGCCAGTGCCGGCAAGCCCCGCGTACAGGTGCAGCGCGGCACGGGCGGCGCTTGGGAGACGGTAGGAGAGTTGAGCGATTATCCCGGCACGACCGCGACCGATAACCAGCAATTGAAGTCCGGCCGGAAATTCACCCTGCGCCTGACGAGCCCGGAAAAAGCCGTGGCTGTGCGCGTCATCGGAGTGCCGGCGTGCGGCGACAACCCGGGACAAGCCTTCTCGTCGTGCGCCGAGTTGCAGGCGTTTGAGCCACAGCAGTCGCCGCCCGATGCAGAAGCGAAAGCGGAGTCACGCTGACGAGGATGTGCGGCGGGTGAGCGTTGTCAATCCGGCGAAGTCACTGCTTCGGCCGCGCTTTTTCTTTGGCCCACCACGCACGCCAAGCCTTTTCGTCGTAGCCGAAATCCTGTCCCGTGAGATCGTAGAGTGCCTTCCGCACACTGTCGTTAGACATGGGAACCCGAAAGACGCGAGGTCCAATCTCCGCATAATAGGAACCTCCGGACCAGCCTCGATACGACATGCCGGGCCCGGACCACCAGCCTGAGAAATAGCTGCCGGATTGCCGCCCGACAATCCTCGTTTCCCGTCCTTGCGTGACGAGAGCGTCGATCAAAGGGCCCACAGCAGCGGGATCATTCAGTTGAGCCAGCGATTCGGCTCCGCAATTCACAACCGCTTGCTCGGGAACGGCAAGCAACCTCGAGTACTGCCGCACCAGTTCGCTGGTTCCCAATCGCTCGATCAGATGCTTCCGCACATGAGTTCGAACCGCCTCGCTGGAATCCATGGCCGAATGCCGCAGGAGGATCTGCTCGGCGCGGTCGCCGCCTATTCCGGAAACGGCCCGGAGAAACAAAACTCGCACAGCAGGATCCGGCTCACGCGCCAACATCCATTCAATCGGACCCAGGGCTTGAGTGCTCCTGATGCCGAGAATTTCCGCTTGTGCTTGCTCTCGTTCTTCGGTTTCCAACATCGAACGCCATACGGCGAGTTGGCGTCGCCAGCCGACACCGGTTGTGGGCTGAGCGCCGTGAGCTGCGACGCTCTGAAAAGCAACGATCAACGCGAAGACGAGTTGAAGCCGCATGCTATGCGCCGGATATCGAGCGGATCGAGAATCGCGCTCAGGAGAGCCTTGCACAATTCAGACCGCTTTCGACGGCAATCCTATCATGAATGCCTTTTCGCCGGAAGCTGAGGTTAGCGGTCTCTCATGCCGCTTTGTTACAATCGAACCTCGCCGATTCGTCTGGAGCGGACATGTCGGCCCACCCCGTGAACGGTTACGTCGGCCCCCGTATCCTGCGGGCCAATCGGCAGGGTGACCGGCCTTGAACGAGCGGTTGGAGTTTGGGGTGGCCTGAGCGGTGAGGCGGTATTCACGGCATTGCCGTGCGGAGCAGCGAAAATGAAGCAGTTTGCAGCCCGGTTGATGCCATGGGTTGTTCTGTGCCTCGCCGGCGCAGCGTGGGGTGGCGAGCAGAGACCGAAGCCCGCGTTCCGCAGCTTTTGTTACGACGACTGGCTTTGCGAGTTCATGGTCAACCCCAGTCCGTTGGAGCCGAAGTATCTGGACATGCTCGTCGACGAAGCGGCCGGCGGCGGCGCTGACGTCCTCGTGATCAACCCGGTGGGGATGACGGCATCCCATCCCAGCAAGGTCTGGCAGACGATGTGGAAAGCCTACGCTGCCGGGGACCGCGAAGCAGCCTTCGGTTCGATTCCGAAGGAAGAGGTTCCCGACCATGAGGCGATGCTGAAGGAGATGACTCGCTTTTCCCAGCGGGGAATCGATTATCTCGCTTACACCTTCGCCGCCTGTCGGCGCCGTGGCATGGCCACCGGAGTCAGCATCCGGATGAATGATGTGCACGGGTTGGGGTGGGGACGCAACTATCTGGTCAGCGACTTCTGGCTCGAGAACCAGCATTTGGGTTTCAGGAGCTTCTTCAACTATGCGCATCCGCAGGTGCGTGAGCACTTCATGAAACTGATTCGAGAGATGATCGAGGACTACGACATCGACGTCCTGGATCTCGACTTCTGGCGCAATCCCTACTGCTTTCCGGAGGATGGGAAGGTCGAAGAGCATGGCGATACGATGACGGAGTTCATCCGGGAGGTTCACCGGCGAATTCTGGAATCGAAGAAGAAGATTGCGTTGTTCGTGAGAATTCCCTCCTCCGTGGAAGTTGCGCGAAAGCAGGGCTTTGATGTGGGGAGATGGGCGAAAGAGAGCCTGATCGACGGTGTGATTCTCGGCGGGTATCTGCATGCGGCCTGGAGCGCTTCGGTCCCCGAGTTTCGCGAGGTCGTCGGCGACAAGGTGTCGGTCTATGCGTCCAGCGACTACTTTGGGGACACGCGGGAGCAGCTTCCGCCGCGCGAGATGGGCCTCTCGGCCGACCTGATGCGGGGATTTGCGGCCGGTCAAATGGCCAATGGCGCTGACGGAGTCTACTGGTTCAATTTTGTGGTGGTGCGCGAGGCAGGGATCAAACGTTTCTGCGACAAGCCGCCCCACCGCGATTTCACCCGGCCCGAGTTCGAGGCGATCGGAAAGTGCAATACGCTCCAGTCACTTCGCGGGGAGCCCAAGACCTATGTTGCCAACAACATCACGCAGTACCAACACGACTTCGATCGGCCGAGCCAATTGCCTGTCACCCTGAAGCCCGGGGAAGAGCACACGTTTGATCTGCTGTTGGCCAAGGAATCGCCTTCGTCGAAGGTCGATGTGGCGGTGGTGGTTCGGGCCGAAGCGGAGGTCAGCGACATGGCCATCGCCCGCTTCAATGACAGTAGTCCCGACACGCAATGCGTCCACGAGTCCGGTCCCGCCGACGCCCGGACGATCTTGTTTCGCATCCCGCCAACAGTCATGCGGGATGGACCCAACCGGATCGCCATCCGGAACGGTTCCAGGCAAGTTCGCATCGTTGCCTTCGAGGTTCGCGTCGGCAGGTAGGCACGTTCCGATCGCGGGCTGCCGCCGCCGGCAGTCGCGCCGTCGTCTGTCGGGAACACGCTGTCCGCTTCATTTCAGGGTGATCAGGGCGACCGCCACCCCCGCCAGAACCACCCACAGAACGTCCACTCCGAGAAGCAGCGCTGTCAGCGAGGCGCCGGCAAGCAGGATCCGGGGAATGTCCCAGGAGACACCCAAAGCGAATTGGATTGTCACCGACAAGAGCAGGCCGACGAACGACGCGAGGATTCCTGACGTGCACCTGTTGAAATACTCCGATGAACGCAATCGGTCGAAATATGGCACGACTCCCACGACCATCAGGAACGAAGGCAGGAAGACGGATACAGTGGCAACGACCGCTCCCGCAATACCGCGCACGTAATAACCTACGAACGTAGCCGTAATCACGATGGGACCGGGGGTAACTTGTCCCAAGGCAATCCCATTCATAAAAGTCTTGCCGTCCATCCAGGAGCGAACATCCACGATCTCGTGGTACATAACCGGAATGGAAGCGAAACCGCCGCCAAAAGCGAACAGATCGACTTTGAACATCAGGGCGCCAAGATCAAATAGTCCTCGGTTCATCGAAAACAGCAGGGCGAACCCCGCGGCCGCGGCCAACAGGAGCGGTGTGATCCGCCATCGAGACGGGGCCGAAGCAGGGGGCTTTGCCGGAGCTTGGGGAGCGGGTTCAGTTCGTTTGCGATTGAGGAGCAGGCCCAGAACGGCCGCCAAGGCGATGACCACGATCGGGTTCGCTTTGAATCCGAACAGGACGGCGGCGAGGCAGCCGATACTGATGTCCGCCGCGCCCCGCAACGACCGTTTCCCGAAGATGAAAGTCGCATGGGCAACGATCGCAACCGTCATTGCGCGGAGGCCCTGGAAGGCTGCGACAACCAAAGGCAGTTCGTGGGTCTGGGAGTAGAACACCGAGAGAACGAGCATGAAACAAAAGGCCGGCAGCGCAAAGCCCACGAAACTGGCGGCGGCTCCCGGCAATCCGCGGACCCTCAGCCCTACGTACGCCGTCGTCTGAATCGCGGTGGCTCCCGGTATTGTCTGGCAGAGTGCGACCCCGTCCTTGAAGGTAGCGTCATCAAGCCAGTGGTTCTTTTCGACGGCCAGCTTGCGGATGTAAGCCACCATGGCCGGGCCGCCGAACGCCGTCGCTCCGAGTTTCAGGAAGGCGGCAAACAGTTGAAGCAACGATGGAGCGTCATGCGATTCTGCTGGCGAATCCATGCAGGCGACAATTGCGGCGTTAGAACGAATGTCGTTCATCAGGAATTGCTTCTCATGTCCATCGACGTACGAAGCAATCAGTTCTGCTGCTTCCTCATGCAGCACTTTTTGTACTTCTTCCCGCTTCCGCATGGACACGAGTCATTTCTCCCGACCCGGAGCGGGTCCGCATTGATGCGGCTGTCTGCCAGGATTTCATCAACAGCGGCAAGGCCTTCGGCCGGAAGAACCGCCTCGTCTTCCTCTTGCTCAGCGGACTTGAGTTCATCCTTGAATTTCCCAAACGCCCATGCCAAGGCGGCCAAGGGGTCGTCCTTCAGGTTCTCCATGTGCTGCCGATGCTCCTCACGTTCCTTTTCGGCAGCGGCTTGCCACTCGTCGATTTCAGGGAAACGCTCGTCCATGATCGTGCAAGTTTCGACGAGGGTGTCCCGCAAATAACGCAGCTCAGCATCGAGCCGCCGGGATCGAAGCAACAACTGTCGCACCGGTTCAATTGCTTCCGAGGCGCAGTGCGAGAGAGCAGCGTGAGCCAAGCCCTGCTGGATTTGCGCATCTGTCTCGTGCGCCAGCAGGCCGACTGCTGTTTCGACAGAGAGGTCTGAATGGATGTTGCCGAAGACATCCGCTGCACAAACCCGGAAGTTCCACTCGGCGTGGGCAAAGTCTTCAGCAACGGCGGCAACGACGGCATCGGTGCCGACACGGGACAGGGCTTCGACGCAGTGTCCCGAGAGTACATCGCCATCTTCGCGGAGCTTGCCGAGGATTGCGGGCACCGCTGCCTCCAGTCGGAGCAGTCCGGCCAGTTTCACCATCAATGGCTCCATCCACTTCATCGGGTTGTGCTCGAAGTTCTCGATTGTTTGCGAGATAACCGAGAGCACCCGCTGCTCAACTTCGCCGCCGAAACGGGCCAGAGCCTGCAGAATGTCTGTGGCATATTCCCAACCAAACTCGTTGGCATACCGTAAGTCCTTCCCTTTCTCGCAGATCTGTTCCAGCCGCTGCCAGCAATCCGCTTGATCCCACGAGGTGAGCTGCAAACGTTGGCCGAAACGGTCTTTCAGTTCGTCGGAGAGACCGCACGTTTCGAGTATTTCGGATTTCCGAGGGAGCAGCAGTGCAGGGTCCGCGTTACAGAGCACCCGGATGAGGTTGAAGGCGAAGTTCTCGTAACCTTTGGATGCAGGGGCTTGCAGTTCTTTGATGACCCAGGAAATCGTCACCGCCGTATGCCGCAAATCCGCGGAGGCACCGACCAGCGAATAGGCCTCGTCGCGACCGTACTTCTCGACCGCCTGGATGACGAGGGAAACGACGCCCTCGTCCTCGCTGTGGCAATCAGAAAAATACCGGACCGCTCGTTGTCGGATATCCAGTCGCGGGTGCAATATCGCCTGCTTGATTTTCTCTTCCGAAAGCCTCATCGATTTCTCCTTATAGGCGGCATCTCAATCTCCGCCGCCACGGCCGGACTTGTCCCAACTGACGTGGATCACCTGGACGATGATATTCCGCCCGGCAATGGCTCGTTCACGTCGCATGTTCTTTTATCCGTGTTTTATTCCTTCGCTTTCCTGAGTTGTTCCTGGCAGTATTCGAGATTGTTCTTCAGGACGGAGTCGTCGGGCAGCATCTCCCGCGACTTTTCGTAGACCTTGATCGCGCCGCTCCAGTCCTTCTTTTCCATATGGTTTTTCGCCCACTTGTCCCAGGTGGCCGCGGCATTCTGTTGCAGGTGACGGTTCTTGGGGAATTTCTTGATTCCCTGGCGATAGACGCCCACCGCCTGCTCGAAGTCGTCCTTGGCGAGAAAAGTCCTGGCCCACGTGTCGTAGACCGCGCCGGCGATGTCGGTGGACGAATCCTCGTCCTTGAGAAGTTGGGCGGCGGTATCGACGACGGCGACGGCTTCTTCGAATTTCCCTTTCGCGCTCAGGTCCCGGGCCACCCGCTGCAGGTGGCCTGCGGCAACGTCCGGCAGGTCCTTGACGGCTGGAAATCGAGTCCTTTGATCCTTCAGAACCTGAACGGATGCGTCGGCCCCCTTGTCGGCATATACCTCCCTGGCCCACTCCTGGGTGAAATAGCAGATATTTTGCTCGACGCTGCTCCCATCACGCAGTTCTTTGAGTGCCTTGGCGTAAACATCCGAGGCGGCAGACCAGTCCTTCTGCTCGGCAAAGGACTTCGCCCATGCGTGCCAAGTGGCGACCAGGTTGTTTTCCAGATGATCGTCTTTCGGCCAGCGTTTCAGCGCCCGGCCGTAAATGTCGACCGCTGCCCGCCAGTCCTTCTTTTCTGTTTGGTCCCGCGCCCAGTTGTCGTAGACGGATCGCGCAAGTTCGAGCGAGGCGGATTGATCTCCCAGCAGCTGTCCGGCTCGGTCTGCGACGGCGAGCGCCTCGGGATATTTGGCCTTGCTCGTGAGGTCTTTGACGACGCGACCTTCGTGATTCCGCGCCACCTCCGTCACGTCGCTGCACTGAGGAAACCGTCGGAGGCAATCCGCAATGACCGCCTCGGCCCGTTCGGCCCCGTCGCGGCGGTATACGTCGCCTGCCCATTCCTGCACAACATAGGCCGCATGCTCGCGCAGTCGGCTGTCGGTCGGTTTTGAAGAGAATGCCTCGGCCAGAACGCCGAGCGCGGCTTCATAGTTGTGCCGTTCGAGTTCGCTGACCGCCCTGCGATGGGGCAGGTTTTCGCTCCACCGGACGAGTTCATCGCGAGGCCCGCCTTCGAGTTTCTTGAGACCCGGTTCGACGACGGCCTTGGCCTTGTCCCACTCCCCGTTCTTCGCGAGTTCCTCTCCTTTGCGGATGAAGACCCAGGCCTGCATATCGAGGAATCTCTCTTTGGGGTTCTCCTGTGCTGCGCGGCGGAGAACAGCCAGCGCCTCGTCCACCTTTCCATCGGCCGTCAGCGCCTCGGCCCATTGGCTCCAGACCGCCTCGTGGTTGTGCACGAGTGTCGCGTCCTGTGGGGCCAACTCGAGTCCTGTGGCCACGACCTTCACCGCTTCCTCGAACTTCTTCGCCTGCGCTAACTCCGCGCTCCAATTGGCCAGCACGGCCAGGGCGTTCTTGACGGCCGAGTCGAATTCCGGATCGAGACTCATGGCACGGAAGAAGGCCAGCAGCGCCTCGTGGTACCGCTTATCCTGCATGAACTCGACGCCGTGGTTGTAGCAGATGATGGCCACCAAACCCACTTCGCCGACCTCCCGGCGCTCGTCGCGGTTGCTGTCGGGAATGTAGGCGAAACCAGTGAGCCTGGTGAATTCCTGCCGGGCATCCGCATCACGTGCCGGATTAAACCCGGCCGCAGTCGTCGTTTCGACGTCGGCGTGCTTCGTGCCGTCGTACAGGATGGAAAACGCGTGGTTGGGGACTTCGACGGCGCGCAAATCCAGCTTCAGCCGCCGGCCGATGACGTTGTAAAGGGTCGCCGATGACACACAGTTGAACGTCCTCTTGGCAAGCACCTGTGACAGCTCGGTCTGCTGGGAGACATACCCCCGGGACAAGGGGCCACTGTGCAGAAATCGCAGCAGCGCGGCGCACCG
>CAIPEB010000292.1 GCA_903863885.1 uncultured Planctomycetaceae bacterium
CGAGCCAGTCGCTTGCCTCCGCGATACCAGATATTCTCACCCAAACCGCCGCTTCGTCGCCTCCGAGGACCACAACCGCCCGCCCACTTGCCCCCCTCCGGGCCACTACTGTCCGTCTACAACGCAATCGGCTCCCCTTCATTGCAACTCCGTCCAACGATTCCCTCCCGCCGCTCCCCTCTATCGAATGGACAGCCGGCCGGCCCGCTGTTGCCCGGCAGATCGCCAATTTCCAGCCGAATCGCTCCGCCCGCTGAATGTCCCCTTTCGCCAAACTCGCTCGGCGACAACGATGTTCTACCGAACACGCTACCGCTCCCTGATTCAACCGGCAGTCCGGCAATGACGCACTTCACCACCGACTTTCAAGGCCAGATGATCCTGCTCGGCACGGGCACTTCCGTCGGCGTGCCGACCATCGGCTGCGGCTGTGCCGTATGCCGGGGCGGTCATCCGCGGAACCAGCGGACCCGCTGCTCGGCGATTCTCGGCCTCCCCGAAGGCAACGCCCTGATCGACACACCGCCCGACCTGCGCACGCAACTGCTCCGAGAGGGCGTCGGCATCGTCCACGCCGTCGTCTACACGCACGAACACGCCGACCACTTGTTCGGCCTGGACGACGTCCGCGTGCTGCAGTTCTATCTGGGGCGCCCCGTGCCGCTGTACTGCGAGGCCACGGTCGAACAGCGAATTCGCCAGTCGTTCAACTATGCCTTCGTCGACCAGGAACCGACGCACGCGGGTGCAGTGCCGCAACTGGAATTTCACCGGATCCAGACCGAACCCTTCGGACTGCTCGGCGTCCGATTCACACCGATCCGGCTGAAGCATGGTCCGCGGTTCGAGGTTCTCGGCTTCCGCGTCGGCAACATCGCCTATTGCACCGACACCAATGCCATCCCTCCGGAAAGCCTGCCGCTGCTCGCAGACCTCGACGTCCTCGTGCTCGACGCACTGCGAGATCGTCCGCACGCCACGCATTTCAGTCTGGAAGAGGCCGTCGCCGTCTCGCGGCAGCTCGCGCCGCGCCGGACCGTGCTGACTCACGTTTCGCATGAACTCGACTACGAGTTCACCAACGCACGGCTCCCCGCCGGAATCGAACTGGCCTACGACGGAATGCGGATCCCCCTTTCGTAATTGCAGACCGAAAGCCGGCGCAAGCCCGCGGAATGAAAATCCGGAGCGGGGCACCTTCGTGAAACGGCACTGGCGGCCGTTTGGCCGCCAGTGCATTCAGAATCATCTAATGTCGATCGCTGCTTCTGCAGGAACGCTGCCGAACCGTGATCAGTTCGCGCGAGCCAAGTTAAGCCGCGACAGTTCGGACAGGTAATCCAGCGCGATTTCGACGACTTCGCGATTGTAGAAGTCGTCCTTGTAGACCTCGTTCTTCTTGCCGTTCTGGGCGTCAACCTGCTTCTCTTCCTCTTTTTCCGCATCCTTCTCCGCAGCGCGCCGCGCCACGAATTTTTCCTCGTTCAGCGGAACCTTCTTTTCTTCCTTGTAGCGGTTGTAGCGCTCGATGTCTTTCTGCAGCTTGACAAAGTCCTGCGATGCCTGCACGCGTTCCTCGGAGCGGGCCTTCAGGCGGGCCAGAGCATCGTTCGGGATCATGTTGTTGGTGGCGAATCGGGCCGCACGCACGCGATCGAACTCCACGGCGTAGTCGAGATCCGCCTCGCCGGTTCCGATCAGGTTGGAGAGCGAGGGAAGCACGATATCCGGCACCACGCCGCGTTTCTGAGTGCTCTCTCCGCTGGGGCGATAGAACTGCTGAGTGGTCAACTTCAAGGCACCCAGGTTCGGCGGGTTGGGAATGCGGAACATCCGCTCGCCCACGTTCAACATCTCCTGCACCGTGCCTTTTCCATGAGTCGCGGCATCGCCGATAATCAGACCGCGATGGTAGTCCTGGATTGCGCCGGCGAAGATCTCGCTCGCGCTGGCGCTGAACTTGCTCGTCAGCACAACGAGCGGCCCTTTCCAGATCATGCCGCTGTCTTCGTCGTCGAGCGACCGCACGCTGCCGTCAGCGTCCTTCACCTGGACGATCGAGCCGTGGTCGATGAACAGCCCCGTCAGGGCAATGGCCTCCGGCAGACTTCCGCCGCCGTTGAACCGCAAATCGAGCACGACTTCATCGATTCCCTTGGACTGCAGGTCGGTCAGAATGCGGCTCACATCCTGAGTCACACTCCGTCCTCCCGATTCGTGATCCATGTCCGAGTAAAAGCTCGGCAGGTCGATCCAGCCGATCCGATACGGGGAACCATCCGGTTTCTTGCCCCGCTCGAGAATCACGCTGCGAGCCGCGCTGTCCTCCAACGCCACCTTCGCACGCGTAATGCTGACGAGCTTCGTTTCGAGCGAACCCTTCGATCGCACGCCCAGACGCACGATCGTGCCGGCCTTGCCGCGAATCAGCTTGACCACGTCGTTCAGCCGCATTTCCGTGACGTCTTCCATCTCGCCGTTTTCGCCCTGGCCGACGCTGACGATCCGGTCATCCGGCTTCAACGTTCCCTGCTTGTCCGCCGCACCGCCCGGAATGATCTTCGAGATGATCGTGTAACCTTCGTCGTCCGGCTGCAGCGCAGCTCCGATCCCCTCGAGATTCAGGCCCATCAGGATGCGGAAGTTCTCCAGCGAAGCGGGCGACATGTACGTGCTGTGCGGATCAAAGCTCGTCGTAATCGCCGTCAGAAACTGCTCCAGCAATTCGTCTCCGTTGGTCTGCTCCCAGATCCGGGCGTTCATGCGATAGCGGCGCAGAATCTTGGCGCGGGCCGCCTTGTCGTCCTCTTTGTCGGCCTTGGCAACCAACAGGTTGTACTTGATCATCTTGCGCCAGCGGTCGCGAGCCTCCGCTTCGTCACGCGGATACTGCAGCACGTCCGGATCGGTGATCAAGTCCTCGTCCGCCGTGAAATCGAAATCCTGCTTCAGCAGGTCCTCGACCAGCGCAACCCGCTCGTTCACCCGCTGCATGAACCGCTTGTAGACTTCGTAAGCGAAATCGACGCGCCCTTTCTTGACGTCGTCGTCGATCATCGTCTCCTTCTTGCGGAACTCGTCCACGTCCGACTGATAGAAGTAGAGCTTCCGCGGATCGAACGTGTTCAGAAAGGCCTTCAGCGCCCGCTTCGAGATTTCGTCGTCCAGCGGGCGGCGAGACAGATGGTTTGTTTCAGTCAGTCGCTCGACCGCTTTGGTCACGCCGTAGTCGCTGCGCTGCGGGCCTGTAACCACCGCTCCCGTCGGTCGACACCATACCGTCGCTGCGAGGCCAGTGGCTGCCAGTACCAACAGCCCGTGCATCCCGGGCAGCCGAAACGACGGTGAAAAATATCCGCGCATCGTGTTCCCTTAATCCTGTACGGCGAGTTCGAAAAAACGTCCCAAATTAGCCAAGCGATCTGCGCGCTAATGTTAAGCGGAAAGTCAGCGGAGTGACAAGGTGAATATCGCAGGCAGACAGACTGTCGAATTGTATCCCCCATCGGCCCGACGACTAGAGCCGCAGATATTACAGCGCAAAGTACGCGTTGGGGGGGATGCCAGATGCCGGATGGGCGTTCTTTCCGTCCAGCGACTCCAGACTCTAGACTCCAGACTCCCCTCAGTCTGCAAGCCGGACCAGCGGATTTGTGCGGTTCTTCAGCGGAATCGCGACGGGCCCCCCCACAACGTGCGATTCGAAAACGGCCGAGATCATCTCAATTGTCATCCGAGCCTCGAAGATATTGCACTCCGGCAGCCGATCCTGCTCAATCGCGGCAATCAGGTCACGGCAGGCCAGCAGATTCCCCCCATCCAGACCACCGTCCTTCAAGGGTTCCGGTTTGCCGGGCCCCGCGGAACTGACCGGAACCCAGGATCGGCCTGATCGCCCGGGCGACCAACCGGCATCCGGCAGGTAATAGACTGCCGGCAGATGCCCGGTGAGGATCTCGATCACCCCCTCCGAGCCGAAGATCTGCAAACCGAACCGTCCGCCGTTCGCGTTGCGTTGGGAGGCGAAATAACCGGTCGCTGCGTGGTCCATGCCAAACATGGCAGCAATGCTGTCACCCGCCAGCGGACCGATCCCTTCGTTTCCCTCCACAACATGGGCTTTGCCGACCCGTTGGTGTTCCATCAACACGCTGGCAAAACACCAATGCGGCTCGCCGCCGAAGTAATGCATCAGATTCATGACGTGGCTGCCGAGAACCCACAAGTCCTCGCCGCCTCCTCGGTGATCTTCCTTGCCGCGTCCGCGCAGCTCCATGAGGTCGCCGATTCGGCCTTCCGCGATCATCTGCCGTACGACGTTCAGCTTCGGACTGTACCGAGTCTGGTGCGCAATGGCGAACTTGATCTTGTGCTGCTCGCAGGCCGCGACCATCCGGTCGGCCTCTTCCAGCGAGCGGCACAAGGGTTTTTCCTGGTAAATATGGATGCCCCGGCTGGCCGCCTCGCAGGTCATTTCGCAGTGTCGATCGAGCCATCGCGGACCGATGGCCACGATATCGGGCTTCGTCTCGTCCATCATCTTTCTGTAGTCCGCGAAGCCTTGCGGCGAACCAAGACGTTTGACGGCATCGGCAAGCCCCTTTTCGTCGGCATCGGCGACACCGACGATTTCACATTCGGGCATGCTGAGCCACACCTGGTCGAGCCCGTGGCCGAAGTTGCCCCGTCCCGTATGGCCCACGACACCGATCCGGTACTTCTTCGCCACGACGATGCTCCTGAACGCAAGATTGCCGCGGGAGGCTGTAAAACTCCCGACGTATTGTGGCGGTTCCCGCGGCGCACTGGCAAGGCGGCGCCGGATGTTCACGAACCGGCCCGAGGAGATGGGACCGCGGCGGCCTTATTGGCCGCTGGCCGGAGCCGAATCGGGCTTGGTGAGAAGCTTGAGCAGTATCGCGCGCAATTGCCGCACTTTCAGCGGCATGGAAATCAGTACGCGATGCGGCGCAACGGCAGCTTCCGAAGCGAAGTGCTGGTGTTCTTCGGCCAGGAACAGAATCGCGGGCACGTTCCGGGTGCGTTCCTGCTGCCCGAAACGGTTGAAGGCCTCCAGAGCGCTGCGTCCCATTTCGGTGGTGCAGAAGATCACGCACTCGCTGGGCAGATTAGTCTCTTCAAAGCGAGCCAGTGCGCGCGCCGCATCGCTGATGACGAGCACCCGGTAGCCTCGCCGCTTCAGCAGATCGCGCAGCACATCCTGCATCTCGGCGTTCGACTCGACCACCATCACGCTGCGAGATTCGCCTTCACGGTCCAGCAGTTTGCGCCCGCCCGGCCCGGCTTCGAGATCGTCGCCGTCGCCATGCTCCAGCTTGCGCTGCACGGCCTTGATTTCCGTGAGCAACTCGGTCGGCGTTGAGAAACGCCTTTCAACGTCCAACTCCATGGCTCGATTGACCAGCGCCACGACCGACGCGGGAAGATCCGAAGCATGCGTCGTGATCGGCTTGATTTCCCGAAACCTCGCGACACTCAAACGCTGAGCGCGGTCTTTGGTCTCCAGCAGAGGCGCAACGCCGGTCAGCAACTGATAAAAAATACAGCCTGCAAAGAAGATATCGCTGCGTGCGTCGTCCTTCTTGACGCCCGTGATCCGCTCTAGTCCGGCGTAGTCGATACTGCGCGGATTGGGGGTTTTCGGGTCCCCTTTGGCGACCGCGGAGATCGCCGCCAAGCCGAAATCCACCAGCTTGGCCCGCCCCGTGCTCGTCACCAGCACGTTGGACAGCTTGAGATCGCGATGCGTCACTCCTTTGCTCAATGCGTACTCGAGCCCGGAAGCCACATCCGCAAACAGCCGCAGCGAATCCGCGACGTCGAAACGCCCCCGCACTTTGGCAAAATCCCGCAGATTCTGGCCCTCGACAAACTCCATCACCATGTAGGGCCGGCCACGCTCTTCGGCCACTTCATAGATCGGCACGATGTTCACGTGCCGCAGAGGCATCACCAGTTTGGCTTCGAGCAGAAACCGTTCGCGCTCCAGCGGGTCCTTGGAATGCTGGTTCCGCAGCACTTTCACGGCGTGGACCTGGCCGGTCTGAACGTGCGAGGCGCGATACACGCGGGCAAACGTCCCCTTGCCCACGACGTACAGCAGCTTGTACTTGCCGTAGAAGTACCCGTACCGCTCACCCTTCAGCAGTCGATCCACCTGAAGACCGGTGAGCAACTCGCGCCGCAGAAGATGCGAGACCAGCTGCTCCGTTTCCAGGGAGCGGGTGCCCAGTTCACTCCACACAGCCTGCATGCGCGCCGGCTCGATCAGCCCCGTGTCCTGGACCCGGTTGGCGAACTCTTCCGCAGTCATTTCGGCCATGTGCGGGCAGCCTCCCTCTGCAGCCAATAACTCGGCCCCGCATTGCCGGACCAAGTCGCCGTTTGCCGTCTTGAGCTCAACTCACATCAATCGTATTCAAGCAGTCCAGTAGCCGCAACGCGAAGAGCCCCGTGTTGCGTGCGTCAGAGGCACAATGCCTCCTGTCCCGGGCCGTCCCGTCAGAAGACGTCCGACCCGCCGGAAGTCGATGTCGCATCGGGCCGTTTGCGTGCGGCCCGATCGAAACGATCTCATTCGTCCTCGAGGTTCGTGCCTTCCAGCTCCCGGCGAAAGGTATCTCGCTCGCGGCGAGTCGCTTCCAGGTCGAATACCAGATACTTCATGTCGAGACGCAACTGGCTCAGCGCGTCCTGTACCAGATTCAGAATCCGACGTCTCCGCCGGGTGCTTTCCACGACTCGCCCCAGCACGGGTTCGAGCCGGCAACGGTGCTCTGCGGGGAGGGAAGCGATCAGAGTGGCCAGTTCCTGCATATCTTTCGGGGCTTCGTCAGTCTTTGCGGTTGAGAAACGGGGGGCGGTCGCCATCGGTGCATCTCCAGGTAGATCGATTCTGAGTGATTGACTTTAAAGCAGCCCCTGTGCCAATTCGCCGCACGACACGAAAATCTACGCAAACTCCTTATCAGAAATAACTTACAGACAAACCGGTTCTTTCCCGGAAAAGGCCGCATGTTGAGAAATCGCAACGCAGTTGATCTGGATGCACGACGCAAAGCTTGTTACAAGCCCGATTTACGATCCGAGAAACTGCGCGCGGACGGGATGTTGCCGATCGGCAACGTGCTCCGCGAATTGTCAACATGCTCCACGACCCTGTTGCGAGTCCGACACGATGAGTCCGATCGTCCACATGATTTCGCTCGCATGGCGACAGCCAATGGCGATCGGGTTGCCCAAGGCGATCGAGGTCTTGGCATGTGCGGTGATACTGACGTGCGCGACAATATCGGCCGCGGCCATTCAGGACGACTTCGAATCGCCTGAACCCAGTTGGCGGATTGCGGACGCGGATTGCTCATTCGAGGTACTGCAGCATCTGCGGACTTTTCAAGAAGCCCATTCGGGGCGTGGAAGCGAGCACCTTCGCTTGCGGTTCGGACAGGGCACGTACGTGCATCTGGTTCACGACGTGACGCCTTCGCGGATCATCGCCGAATTGCTTCCCCAGGTCTGGATCAAAACGGACCGCACCGGTCTGCAGTTTTATGCGCGGGCCGTGCTGCCGCGAAGTCGCGACAAGAAAGGCCAGACCCTGACCGTCCTGTTGCCTGGAACGAATTACGAGCAGTCAGGCGTGTGGCGACAGTTGGTCGTGCGCGACATTCAGCTGGAGCTCGAGCGTCAGGTCCGGATTCTGCGGCACGATCACGGACCGCAGGTAGACGCTAAAGAAGCCTACATCGACATGCTGGTGATCAACGCGTACGGCGGCCCCGGCTCGACAGAACTCTGGATCGATGACCTCCAGTTGCAGGGAGTCGCGTCGAACGGAGTGCCGATTCGACTGGCGACGTTCCAGGACTCGGGCTGGAGCAGCATGAACAAGCAGGACAAAGAGCCGGTTGGCGGTCCGGCCGGGCCCTCCGGCGCCGGAGAAGCTCCTCGCATGGACGGATCCGTGCTCCTCGCAGGAGGACGGCCCCTGTTTGCGCGTGCCATCGAACATCAGGGTGAGTCCTTCGCGTGGCTTGCGAAGGCCGGGTTCAACGTAATACGGCTGGCTGCATCGCCGACGGCGGCCGAGCTGGCCGAAGCCAAGCAGCTGGGGATCTGGCTGATCGCGCCGCCACCCCCGGACGGCAGCGTCGCGAGCATCGCGCCGAGCGACGACCGAGTGATTGCGTGGATACTGGGCGACGGGCTGACCCGATCCGAGCAGGGCGCGACTCGGCTCATTGCCAGCCGGGCCCGCGCACTGGGAGGCAGCAAGCCGCTGGCGTGCGGAGTTAACGAAGGATTCACGAACTACGCGGAGATCGCGGACGTCGTGGTGTTCACTCGCGAAACGCTGGGCACGAGTTTTCCGCTGTCGAGTTTCGGCGACTGGATGCAGGACGGCGCGCGGGGTTTTCCGCGCGGCGCCGCGGCGTGGGCCAGTGTCGAAAGTGAAATCCCGCCCCGCCTGGAATCGCAGATCGTGGCCATGAGCGGCGGCGTGGCGACTCCGACAGCGGTCGAGCCGCTGCAAGTCGAGATGCTGGTTGCCGAGGCCCTCGCCTCCGGCGCTCGCGGCATCTATTTCCGGTCTCGTGCCCGGCTGGATCTGCAGGACACGGGAACACGAATTCGCGCGGCGACACTGCAGCTTGTGAATCGGCAACTCGCTCTGGTCGAACCCTGGGGAGCCGGCGGCACATTCGAGGAAGAACTGTCCGGCCCCGAAGCGGACACGCGGATCCGCGTGCTCCAGACCCAGCGTGCGCGACTGCTCGTCATCACGCAGCACGCCACTTACCAGCAGTTCGCGGCCGGCCCCTGGCGGTCCACTCCGACATCCTTCGCGGCGCGATCGGCTCCGATCACCGATCAGGCCTTCCTGATCGGCCCGTCGCGGTTGGAACCGCTGCGAGGGGAACGGGCCAGCGGCATGCGGATCGGATTGGATTCCGGCAGCGCCGTCGCGCTGGCAATGCTCACCCAGGAACCGCTGGCGATCAACCATATCCGCCGCAAGCTGGCCGAAAATGCCCAGCAATCAGCCGCCATTCGTCAGCAGCTCACGTCCCTGCTGATGTCGCAAACCAGCGAAACCGACCGCCGCATCACCAGTCTGGGACAAGGACTGCCTCAGGCGCAGCTCTGGCTGACTCGCGCCGAGCAGGGATACGCACAGATGGGCAAACTGCTGCAGTCGGGCGACGTTGACAACGCCTGGCACGTGTCGGACCAGGTCACCCAGACGCTGCATCAGCTGCGACGAGCCCACTGGGATCGCGCGGTGCGCGCCGTGCAGTCGCCGTGTGTGAGTCCGCTGTTGGCCACCTACGACAGCCTCCCGCGACACTGGCAGCTCATTTCCCAGATGAACTCGGCGCGCTGGCAGCCTAATTCGCTGGCCGGCGGGGATTTCGAGAACCTCGACCTGATGCTGAAGAACGGCTGGCAGCAGGTCCGCAGTTCCCAGACCGGCATCCAGTCCACCGTGGAACTGTCGTTTCACTCGCCGCGGGAGGGCCGATCGTGCCTGCATCTGCAGGCATGGACGGAGCGTTCGCCCGGCGGATCCCGGCTGGAAGACTGGCCTGTATCGATCATCACAGCCCCGGTGCCGATCTTGCCGAACCAGATGGTGCGAATTCACGGGTGGGTCAACGTCGCCGGCACCGTGCGCGAAAGTCGCGAGGGCGTGCTGATCGCGGATACGATCGGCGGCCTGACGCTCGCCGAACGCATCTTCGACACAAAAGGCTGGCAGGAATTCACGTTCTACCGCATCGCGCCGAATGACCAGCCGCTGGCCGTCACCATGGCCTTGACCGGCCTGGGCGAAGCCTGGTTCGATGATCTGTCCATTACAATCAAGGAATAATCGAGCGCGGAACTGCATCGTCGTGCAGCCGCCGCCTTTTGGCCCGTCGCACATCCGTTTTCCGCGAGCAGCCCCGTGGACCAGGCAACGCAACAGTTTTGGGATTTGGTGCAGGAATGTCAGCGGCCCGAATTCTGGATCCCCGCGATCTCGGCTTTCGGCGGAGCCGTCGTCATGATGGTTGTCCTGTTCGCGCTGGTGTGGTTCGTGCGGAGGCGAAGAGCGGGCGCGGTCGATGAAGAACCGCAGCTTGCCTCGATCGATGTGGGCGCTCTGGCTCCGATCGGCCCGCCGGCAGACAGCCCGCGGCTGACCGTCTACGGAACGCCCGTTCGCCTGACGATCCTCGCCATCGCGCCCGTGGGACGTGACAGCCAACTGCCCGATGCCCTCGACATCCCGGCGCTCATGGACCAGCTTGTGCCAGGCATGAAGCGGATCGTGGAGACTCACCACCCCGAAATCGTGTGCTGGCCGAGCCAGTTGAGTTCCCACGGTTTCGTGCGGTCGTTCTTCCAGCTCGTTCGGCTGCCCGGCGACAAGGGCCGCGAGACTCCCTGGTGCAGCGTTGCCGGCAAGTTCCGCGCGTCGGGACGGCACTATCTTGCGGGGCTGGTCATGTGCGGCCAGTGCGACAACGGCCTAAATCAGGTCGAAGTCCGGCACGACGGTTTGTGGAACGACATCTTGAGAATCCAGGAATCTTGAGATTCCTTTTCCAAACAGCGAGGCCGCGACATGCTCCGATCTACCGCTCAACGGCGCGACGACGCGCTGGCGATCTGGTCAGCTGCCGTGCGGGCGGTTGACAGTTGCCGGCTGGTGCGCAAATACGTCCGCGTCGAGGGACGCCAGCTGCTGATCGGCGATGAATCGATCCGCCTGGACTCGATCCGGCGGATCATCGTGGTCGGCGCGGGCAAGGCGGGCGCCGGGATGGCTGAAGGAATCGAACTGGCGCTGGGCGAACCGCTGATGGCCGCGAAAGACCTCGCAGGTTGGATCAATGTGCCGGAGGACTGCGTGCGTCCTCTAAGCCGCATCCGTTTACACGGAGCCAGGCCGGCCGGCATCAACGAACCAACCGAGGCGGGTGTCATCGGCACGCAGCGCATTCTCGACCTCGTAACACAAGCATCGGCTGATGATCTGTGCATCTGCCTGCTGTCAGGGGGCGGCTCCGCTTTGCTGCCTGCTCCCGTGCAGGGAATCCGCCTTGCCGACAAGCAGGCCGTCACCAAGCACCTCAGCGGTGCCGGCGCGAACATCCTGGAATTGAACACGGTACGCAAACAGCTCAGCCGTATCAAAGGCGGCGGACTGGCTCGCGAATGTCGCGCCGGCCGGTTGAGAACGCTGATCATCTCGGACGTGCTCGGAGATCCGCTCGACGTCATCGCGTCGGGCCCGACGGTACCGAATCAAACCACTGCGCAAGACGCGCTGCGGGTTCTTGAGCAGTTCTCGGCCCGCGAAGCCGGTATCGCTTCACAGGTCTTCGACCGGCTCGAGCAGGCCGACCGAACAGCCTCGTCGCGCGCGGAACCCGGCATTGATGTGAAGAACCTGATCATCGGCAACAACGCGGCAGCCGTCGACGCGGCAGGTATCGAAGCCGAACGACGCGGCTACAACCGCACGATGACGTCGTCGAGCAAACCGGAAGGCACGGCCGAAGAAGTGGGAAGTGCCCTGGCCCGCACGGCCCGACGCATGCAAAGCGAACCCGGCCCGGACTGTCTGATCACCGGCGGCGAACCGGTGGTGCAACTCGTCCCATCCCCACGCCGAGGTCGCGGAGGCCGCAATCAGCAACTCGTGCTGGCGTCGCTGCTTGAACTGATCGATCCGCTCCGATCCGGCGAGGCTCGCCACAACGCGACGGCCCAAATGTTATCAGGCATCACGATTCTCTCCGGCGGCACCGATGGCGAAGACGGCCCGACCGACGCGGCCGGTGCGATGATCGATGACGATTTCTGCAGGTCGATGGCGCAGCTGGGACTTGATCCGTTTGAGCATCTGGCCCGCAACAACGCCTACCCCTTCTTCGAGGCTATCGGCAGCCTGCTAAAGACCGGGCCCACGCATACGAACGTCTGTGATGTGCGCGTCGTCGTCGTTGATCGAATGGACCGGCAAACCGGAGCAAGCTGAGACACTCCCTGCCGCTCGGCCGGGAATTGCGCGATTCGGCACGACGGACTCTTTCCGCACGGCTCGCCTCGGGCTCGGCCGGCACCGGACAACAACCGCATCCTCCAACCGAATCGCGACTTACACACACGACAGCTGAAGACTTCGCACCCGAAAAAGGCTGGCAATCCGGCCTAGGGCAGTTCCGCTGATCCTGCTAATATCCGGCCGCGAACTGCTCGCGCATCGCGTTGTCCGAGACAACGGCTGTGGTGTTGATGCACGGACTTGCCATGGATGGGCATCACCTCGCAGGATGAAAACGCGATGCCGGGTGCCAGTAGTCGGGTGGACGATTGTCGTTCTCCGGACTCCGGACTGCAGACTTTTTGGTACGAGAGTTTAAAGAGAAAACCAGACCGATCAGTTGGCTTCAGTGAAGCAAGGATGCTTGGCGATGGCAGCCGTTTTGCGATTTTCGATGGTCGTGGTGGTGATCGCGTCAATTCCGCTGTTGGCAATGCAGGCGGACGCACAGCAGCCGTCGGGCGTTCAGCCGGCGGCTGGCATGCAGCAGCAGGCGGGAATGCAGCAGCCGGCGGGCGTTCAGCAACCGGCAGCAGCCGCAGCAGCCCAGCCCGCGGCCCGACCGGCCACGGCTCAACCGCAAGCCTCTTCTTCGTCGGTCACCACGCCGCAGGCACCGGCCTGGTATCCCTTGCCCAAGGACCATGCCGAGTATGTCGACAAGGTGCTCGCCTTCTGGGAATTCAAGTCCAAGGAGACGGAGCGTTATCGTTGCCGCTTCAAGCGATGGGAATACGACCCCGACTGGGTCGGCAGTCCGAACGTCGCCAAGTCCTATTCGGAAGGCACGATCAACTATGCGTCGCCCGACAAGGGCCTGTTTCGCGTCGACAAGTGCATGCAGGTTTCCCTTCCGTTGACCCAGGGCCAGGAGCCGAAGTTCACGGAAACCGAAGCCACGATGAACGAGTATTGGGTCTGCGACGGCAAGTCGATCTTTGAGTTTGACGGACGCAACAAGAACCTCGTCCAGCGGGAACTGCCGCCGGACATGCAGGGCAAGCAGATCGTCGAAGGACCGCTGCCGTTCCTGTTCGGCGCAAGTGCCGATTCGATCAAGGCCCGGTACTGGATCCGCGCGATCATTCCACCGCCGAAGAAAGGCGTCTTCTGGCTGGAAGCCGAACCGAAGATGCGCGAGGACGCGGCCAACTTCAAGCGAGTGCACATCATCATCGCCGAGACGGACTTCCTGCCCGAGGGCCTGGTGCTGTTCCATCGCACGAAAGCCACCACTACGTTCGCGTTCGAAGAGCGCGAGCGGAACTGGAACGAACTGCTCGAGAAGATCAACGTCTGGCACCGCCAGTTCTTCGAGCCGGCCACTCCGTCGGGGTGGAAGAAAGTCGTCGAGCGATATCAGGAGCCCACGACGGTTCCCGTATCCGCGCCGAACGCCGCACCGGCGGGTGCGCTGAAAAAGGCGCCCAACGGCGTTCCAGCCAACGGTCCCGCGGCACAACCGCAGCGTATGCCGAAACAGGGCTGAGCTTTTCGCGACATTGAGCCGGACAATTGCTCTGGCTGGGCCGCCCGCCTATGCCGCCCGCCCCGGGGATACCTATAATACATCATCCCTGGGCGCCCTAAGACTTGCGCATCCGGAGCGAATGGATACTGGGTGCGGCACGTTTCGTTCGACAGCCGGGCGGTTCCTCTATGTTCCAGCTGTTTGGCACAAATCGAAGTCGGGGACTCGCCTGCGGGTATCCGGGTATCCGTGAAGGCGAGGAGTTCCGGGTTCTCGGTCTGTTTTTCTGTCTCGTCGCCTGCTCTCTGGCGGGCCTGATCGGCAGAGGTCTGGCGGGTGCCGAAGAGAGCAAGAAGGCAGCGGTGGCTGCCGTTCAGCCGAAGCCGGCCGAATTGGCCAGGGCTTATCTGATTCCTGTGCCGCTGCCGATCGCGGGCTCGGTGGACAATCATCTCAAGCGGCGTATCGATCAGATTCTCAGCGAGTTGCCGCGGGGCACGGCGCGTCAGATTCTCGTGCTGGAGTTTCGGCCGGCGGCGGGCAAGCCTGCGGACGCGAGCGAATTCGAGCGGTGTCTTTCGCTGGCTCGATATCTGGCCAGCGAGCGACTGGCTCCCTTGCGGACGGTCGCCTACCTGCCTGCCGCGGTCAAGGGACACGCGGTGCTGGCCGTGCTCGCGTGCGAAGAGATCGTAATTGCACCGGACGCGATGTTCGGCGCCGCGGGAATCAAAGAAACGCACATCGACGCGACGATGCAGCAGGGCTATACGGAAATCGCCGAGCGGCGGCGAACCGTGCCCGTGGCGATCGCGTTGGGCATGCTCGACAAGAGCGCCGGCGTCCAGAAGGTGCAGACCCTCGACGGACCGCGGTATGTGCTCAACAGCGAACTCGATGACTTGAAACGCAAGACCACGATCAGTTCGATGGAATCGGTGGTTCAGCCCGGGGACATGGCCGTCTTTTCGGGGCGGGACCTGCGGCTGAAGCACAGTTTTGCCAGCCACCTCGCCGCCAATCGCAGCGAACTGGCATCGGCGCTCCAGGTTGCTCCGCAGTCGCTCGAGGAGGACCCGTCGCTGGGAAGCAAGTGGACGGCCGTGCGGGTCGATGTGAGCGGCCCGATCCAGGCCAAGTCGATCAACTGGGTGGAACGCAGCATTCGCCAGCGCACGTCGGGCGGCAACGCGAACCTGCTGTGCGTCGTCGTGGACAGCCCGGGCGGATCGGTGACGGACAGCCTGAGGCTGGCGAATTTCCTAGTCAGCCTCGATCCGAGCGAAGTGCGCACCGTGGCCTATGTGGGAGGCGAAGCGAGGGCCGATGCGGCCTTGATCGCCATGGCCTGCGACCAGCTCGTCATGGCCGACGAAGCCGTGCTGGGCGGCCCCGGCGCGGTGGATATCGCAGAGGGCCAGATTGTCGAGGTGCGGCGGGCCGTGCGCGCCATTGCCGATGCAAAGCAGCGGGACTGGTCCTTATGGACGGCGCTCGTCGATCCCTCGCTGACCCTGAACCGGTTCACTCGCGAGGGCACGGGCCAGACGCGGATTTTCTGCCCGGAGGAGCTGGCGCTGCAGAAGGATCCGGAAGCATGGAGCAGGGGCGACACGGTGGACACTCGCCGCGGCCTGACGGGACATGACGCGGAGCGGTTGGGCGTCGCGCGTTTTCTGGCTGCCGATTTCGGCGAATTTCAGCAACTCTATCATCTCGAGGGCGACATCGAATCCGTGCGGCCCACCTGGGCGCACGTGCTGGTCGAACATCTGGCTTCCCCGCAGATCGCGGGACTGCTGCTGTTTGTCGCCTGGTTCGCCCTGCTGATCGAACTGTCCCACCCGGGCCTGAGCCTGGCGGGCTTTCTGTCGATGCTGTGCTTTGTGGTCTACTTCTGGAGCCAGTTTCTGCACGGGACGGCGGGGTGGCTGGAGATCCTGCTGTTCACCGCCGGCGTCGTCAGCGTGCTGGTGGAAGTCTTCGTGGTGCCCGGCACGGGGGTTTTCGGTTTTGGCGGCGGTCTGATGATCGTGGCTTCGATCATCCTGGCCAGCCAGACGTTCATCATTCCGCGCAACGTGTACCAGTTCGAGCAACTGCCCGGTTCGCTGATGATGGTCGCCGCGGGAGGTGCGGGAGCCTTTGCCTCGATGATCCTGATGCGGCGGTACCTCGCCGAGGCGCCGTTGCTCAAGCGACTGATGCTGCCCGCTCCCGACGAAGAAGCGCAGGAGAAACTGTCGCGCCGCGAATCGCTGGTCGATTACGAATACCTGCTCGGCAAGCGCGGCCGGACGGTTACTCCGCTTGTCCCCGCTGGAAAGGCGAGGTTCGGAGACGATATCGTAGACGTCATCAGCGACGGAGCGTTAACGGAACGGAGCGTCGATGTCTATGTGGTCAAGGTGCTGGGCAATCACGTCTACGTGCAGTCGATCGAAGATCAGACGTAAGCCGGCCGCGGATCCGCAATTCCCGGAAGACAGCGGACCGGCAGCGTCAGCGTGGAAAGATTCCGTCGGAACAAAACAACAGGCGTAAAGATCATTTCGTCATGCAGCCTATTGCCTGGTCGATATTGTTGCTGATCGCGGGGCTGACCCTCGTTGGGCTGGAGATCTTCATCCCGTCCGCCGGCGTCATCAGTTGCCTCGCCGCGCTGACGGTCATCGCATCCCTGGTCGTGGCGTTCATGCAAAGCGCCATGCACGGTCTGGCGATGCTGGCCGTGACGGCCGTGTTGCTGCCCGCCATGATCGCGATCGCCATCCGCTGGTGGCCGCAGACGCCTATCGGCCGGCTGGTGCTGATCCCGCGGCCGGAAAGCCCTGACGATGTGCTGCCGGAAAGCGAAGAATACCGGGGTCTGCGCAACCTGATCGGACTGTACGGAGTGGCGCGAAGCAAGATGCTGCCCAGCGGTGTGGTGCGCATCGAGAGCAGGAACTACGATGCAGTCAGCGAAGGGATGCCCGTCGACGTGGGCGAACGAGTGAAGGTCATCGACGTGCGGACCAACCGGATCGTCGTGCGCCGCGTGGCCGAAGGCGAGTTCTTCGCCGAACCGGCGGCCGGCGAGGACGTCATGTCGCGTCCGCTTGATTCGTTCGGACTGGATGATCCGCTCGCCTGAAGCGTCCCTTAGCTTGACAACGCGGGCGGGCCCCGTTACAGGACTGGTTGAGCCGGCCGTTGCATTCGCGGATCCCGGGCGGTCCGCGGCCTTCTTGAGAAAGGATGAGCTGATGCTCCTCGCACAACAAGTTGACCCCAAGGTCCTGGTGATGATCTTCATCGGCCTGGCCGTCCTGGTGATGCTGCTGGTGATCTTCGCCGTCTTCGCGAGCTACTTCCGCTGGTGGATCCAGTCCGTGCTGACCAATGCCGGCATCACGATCTGGGACCTGATCGGCATGACCTTCCGCAAGGTTAACGCAGCGGTCATCGTCAAGAGCAAGATCATGGCGGTCACGGCGGGGCTGGATCGGCGCGAAATAACCACCAAGGCCCTGGAGGCGCACTACCTGGCCGGCGGCAATGTGCCGGTCGTCATGCGGGCGCTCATTGCGGCGAACAAGGCCAAGATGCTGAAACTGTCTTTCCGCGAGGCGACAGCCATCGACCTGGCCGGCCGCAATATCCTCGAAGCGGTCCAGACGAGCGTGTATCCCAAAGTGATCGACTGTCCGGCCAAGGGAAGCTCGCGAAGTTCGCTGGACGCAGTGGCCAAGAACGGCATTCAGTTGAAGGTGACGGCGCGAGTCACGGTGCGGGCCAACCTGCAGCAATTGATCGGCGGCGCCGGCGAAGAGACGATCATCGCCCGCGTCGGTGAAGGCATCGTCAGCGCCATCGGCTCGGCCGACGACCATCGCATGGTGCTGGCCAATCCGAACATGATTTCCAGGACGGTGCTCGAGCGTCGGCTCGATTCCCAGACCGCGTTTGAAATCGTGTCGATCGATATCGCGGATATGGACGTCGGCGAGAACATCGGCGCCCGCCTCCAGGCGGATCAGGCCGAGGCGGATACGCGGGTCGCCCGGGCACGCGCGGAAGGTCGGCGCGCCATGGCGGTCGCCGCCGAGCAGGAGCGCATGGCGGAAGTCGAACAGAGTCGTGCCCGGCTCGTCGAAGCCGAAGCGGATGTGCCCAAAGCGATGGCCGATGCCTTCCGCTCCGGTCGATTGGGAATCATGGACTACAACAAGCTGCGGAATATTCAAGCGGACACCGACATGCGGCGTTCGATCGCCGGCGTGAGCACGGGTGTCGGCGCCAGTCTCTCCAAGACTTAGAGACCCCGGACTTCGGCCCGACGACCGACAGACCGATCGACCGACAGACCGACATGACACCCGACGCGACAAATCGCATCCGCTGAAAGAGAGCCGGCCATGGCCAACGACATCGCGGATTTCCTGCGTAGGGCAGCAGAGCGTTACGCACAGCAGCAGACCGGCCGCCCCGGCTCTCCGTTTGTACTGGAAGCCGACATCGTCGAGGACGCGGACGTCATCGAAGACGCTGAGGTCCTCGATCCGGGCGAAGCCTCCGGCGAGGAAGTGGCTTCGCATGTGCGGCAGCACATGGACACGTCGAACTTCACCCGACGAGCCGCGTCGCTGGGTGCCTCGGTTGACCAGTCCGACGACCGGATGGAAGCCCACCTGCAGCAAGTGTTCGTGCACAAACTCGGCAGTCTGGCCAAGCGCGAACCGGCCGCGACGCCCGTGGCCCCCGGTCCGGAAAAAGCGGCGGTCGTCGAAACAGCGACGCCTGCCGCCACCCCTGCCACGGCCGCCGGCATCGTCGCCATGCTGCAGGATCGGAACCAACTCCGCAACGCGGTGCTGTTGAGCGAGATTCTGAAGCGACCCGAGTTTTGAGCGGTGGGTTCATTGGAGGTTCACGTCTGCCCCGAACCTCAATCCGTCGATGCCGCAGCCTGTTCCGCAGGGTTGCGCCGGGTCTTTCCTTTTTCAGTCTGCAGTTTTCACTGTGCCGGCGGGTTCAACGGATCAACCGATTCAGCCACTCATCGGCTCAGCCTGTTTTCAAGGGTGAACGGCATGGCGATACAGTGCATTCAAAGCGGCGTCACTAGGGTCGGCTGGATAGGTCTGGGGGTCATGGGCTCGAGCATGTGCGGCCACCTGCTGGCGCGCGGATTTGCGACCACGGTGTTCACTCGCACGAGAGGCAAATCTGCAGGACTTATCGAACGCGGCGCACGCTGGGCCGATACGCCTCGTGCGGTCGCTGAGCGGAGCGACGTCGTTTTCTCGATCGTGGGCTTTCCGAGTGACGTCGAGGAAGTGTTGTTGGGAGCCGACGGCGTTCTCGCCGGGTGCCGGCCGGGTTCCATCTTGGTCGACATGACCACCAGCCAGCCGTCGCTGGCGCGCAGGATCTACGATGCCGCCAGTGCGAAAGGAGTCCGCAGCATCGATGCTCCGGTTTCCGGGGGCGACGTGGGAGCCCGCGAAGCGAAGCTCTCGATCATGATCGGCGGCGACCGCGAAGTCTTCGAGGCTCTGCAGCCCTGCTGGGAAGCAATGGGAAAAACGGTTGTTTACCAGGGCGGCCCTGGATCCGGCCAGCACGCCAAGATGATGAACCAGATTCTCATCGCCACCAACATGATCGGCGTGTGCGAAGCGCTGCTGTACGCTTATCGCGCTGGGCTGGATCTCAACTCCGCCATGCAATCGGTGACTTCGGGGGCCGCCAACAGCTGGTCGCTCGCCAACCTCGGCCCGCGGATCATCAACAACAATTTTGACCCGGGCTTCTTTGTCGAACATTTCGTCAAGGACATGGGCATCGCGCTGGATGAAGCACGCCGCATGGGACTGGCCCTACCGGGACTGGCGATGGCACACCAGTTCTATCTGGCTCTGCAGGCCCAAGGTCACGGGCGCAAGGGAACGCACGCGCTTCAATTGGCGCTGGCATCGCTGTCGAACATTGACTGGCCGAGTCGCGTTTGAGCGTGCGGGCCCGAACCTACCGGGACCATCGCCACGCCGGCCGCAGCTGTTCGTTGATCACTGCGCCGGTCGGCCAGGTTCCCTGATACAGCTGCACGATGCACTGCGCCGCTTCCAGAGCCATGCCCTCCAGACTGGTTTCGTCGGTGCCGGCCAGGTGCGGGCTGAGCACGACGTTGTCCAACTGAAACAGGGGGTTGGCGGGATCCGGAGGCTCCTGCTCGAAGACGTCCAGCCCGGCACCGGCCAGCGGCCCGTCGGTCAACGCGGCCAACAGATCGGCTTCGACAAGCACCCTGCCCCGCGAAGTGTTGATGAGCACGCTCCCCGGCTTCATCCGCGCAAAGACCTTCCGGTCGAACAACCCTCGCGTCTGGTCATTGAGCGGACAGTGGATGCTCAGATAATCGCTGGATTTCAGCAGCGTATCAAAGTCCACCAGTTCCGCGCCGCACTGTCCGGCGGCATCCGGATTCGGCCGGCTTTCGGTCGCGATGACCCGCATGCCCAGCGCCGCGGCCCGACTGGCCAGGCTGCATCCGATCCGGCCCAGGCCGAAGATTCCCAGCACCCTTCCCCGCAGCGGCAACAGCAGTTTGCGGGGCCAGTGCCCGGCACGCACGGCTCGGTCGTTCCGTACCAGCGACTTGGACACGCCGAACATCAGAGCCAGCGCGAGTTCGGCCACCGCTTCCTTGTTCGTGGTGGGCGTGATCGTCAGCAGCACCCCGCGGGCCGTCGCTGCGGCCACGTCGACCTGATCGTATCCCACGCCGCAGCGGGCGATGACCCGCAGCCCGGGCAGGCGATCGAGAACGCCGGCCGAGTAGGTCTCGGCGCCGGCAATCGAGGCATCGACCACCGATAGTTCTTCGATCGTCTCCCGCTCGTCGCAAAGGCCCCGCGCGAACAGCGGATTGCGAGGATAGACGATCTCGAAACCGGCGGCCCGAAGAGCCCGGGCATAGGGCCCATCTAGTTCGCGGATTGCTTCCGGCGTCACCAGCACGCTTGGCATGACCAGGGTTCTCTCATACGGGGGTGGACGAAGGCGGTCTCGCTACCGGCGCAGGACGACGGGCGCTGTTGGCCTGCCGGTCGCGACAGTATTTATGATGCCCAAACGGGGCCCCGCGTGCCACTGCCCGGGCCGTCGGATGGCTCGATTGGGGGCAGGGCCTTTCGCCTTTGCTATCCGACAGTGGCCAGCTATACTCTAACGCGGCCTGGCCACAGGAAATCGCCCGGAGGGACCAACCGGGGGAACCGGTGGCATCACGTGATCTTTGGTCGAACATTCGGTCCACTTCCTTTGCCGGCGGCCGGACAGCGACCTTGCCGCAGTTCCCAGATTGAGCATTTCGACCATGCCGAAATATGTTGTGCGTTTCGGAGCCATGCGGTTTCTCGGCGTTTTTACCACGCGCGGAAGCGACCGATGGCCGCGAGGCTCACGCGTTATTGCCCGCACGAACCGCGGTCTGGAAGTCGGCGAAATCCTCTGCGAAGCGACGGACGCCGTCGTGCAGCAGTTGCCCGAACCCACCTACGGCCAGATCCTTCGCGAGATGACGGCCGAGGACTCCAACGAGCTGAACCACATCCGCTCGCGCGAACCCAGCGAATTCCAGACGTGCCAGCGGATTGTGGAGCAACTGAAGCTCCAGATGCAGCTGGTCGATATCGAGCACCTGTTCGGGGGCGAACGGATCGTCGTGTATTACCTGGCCGAGCAGCGAGTCGATTTCCGCGAGTTGGTCAAGTTGCTGGCCGCCGAGTTCCAGACCCGAATCGAGATGCGCCAGATCGGCGTGCGCGACGAAGCCAAGTTGCTGGCCGATTTCGGCGACTGCGGCAAACCGGTCTGCTGCAACTCGCACCTGGCCCAGATGCCGCCCGTGTCGATGAAGATGGCCAAGCTGCAGAAAGCCACGCTGGACCCGACCAAGATCTCGGGCCGCTGCGGCCGGCTCAAGTGCTGCCTCCGGTATGAATTCGACTCCTACGAGGCCCTGCAGAAGGAACTGCCTCCCGTCGGCGCAACGGTGGTGACCGCACATGGCCGTGCTCGAATCCTGAATCAGGAAATCCTCGCCCAACAACTCCTCGTGGAAACTGAGGACAATCGCAAACTGCTCATTGACGCATCGGAAATAATGTCCGTTATTCCATAGTGCCATGTCTTCATCCGCCATGTCCAAATCGCTGCAACGCATTGCCCGACTTGCCAAGGAAAGCGGCCGCTATCGCCTGGACGCCTACCTGTTCGTTCAGCAGGCGCTCGTATATGCCCAGTGCGAACTGGGAATGGGCCGCCCGCGCACCCACGATCCGGAAAACGAAACGGACGATGACGAACCGCCGCCCGAGTCGCACCTGACCGGCCAGCAACTCTGCGAAGCCATCCGCCTGTACGCCGCCGACCTCTATGGCCTGATGGCCAAAGTTGTGCTGAACAGCTGGGGGCTGACGGCCACGCGGGATTTCGGCGAGATCGTGTACCAATTGATCGATATCGGCGAAATGACCAAGTCCGAAACGGATCGTCGCGAGGATTTTGACGGCGTTTACGACTTTGACGAAGCGTTCCAGCAGCGATACGAGATCACTGCATCTGCGGACGAATCGTGAGAATCCCCGCGTGCCTAAACACTCTACGAAAGAGCCGCGAAGCAGAGTAACCGCCAGTCCGGCGGTCGCGCCGCCGACACCCCTGCCCGCTCCCGGCACGCCGCGACTGATGTTTGTCTTCGTCGCAGTTCTTTTCGCAATCTGGGCCGGTTTACTGATTCTGGTGGCAATTTCGCCCTGAAGCGGAAACGGGCCTCGGAATTCGCGACGGCGTCTATCGAGTTCGGCCCGCGCACGCCGATTGGTATCGGCATGGCGATTAGCCGTTCCGCGCCGCCGCTCCGGGCGCTGACGTGAAACCCCTCGACGAATTCCTCCCCAAAGGAGGGAGCCCCCGTCGGCGAGGTTTAAGTTTGACAACACTCCGACAGTGTTCTAGGGTTGGAAATCGGACCTCCGGCCGACTGCTGCGCCTGCGGCAACAAATCGATTTGCACCGCATCGTGCCGCTCCTCCGACAGCGACGGGCAACAATCGGCGGACGCAAGGAACCGCGAACATGTGCGACGAGACCGTGGCCCAACTCCAGCCCGCAAACAGCCAGTCCGCTGCGTCCACCCGAATTCTCGCTGTCGACGACGACGAAAGCCAACTGGCCTTACTGGAGCACAGCCTGCGAAAACAGGGGTATTCCGTAACCACTGCCGGAACGGCGGCACAGGCCAGGATTGCCGCGATGCAGCACAGGATCGACCTGATCCTGCTCGACCTGAAATTGCCCGACCAGGAGGGGTTTGGACTGTGCGCCGAACTGGCCGACCATCCGCAAACCTGCGGTGTGCCCATCATCGTCATCAGCGGACTCGATGGGCCCGATATCGTCCGGCAAGCCAGGGCGGCCGGCGGATCTTTCTACCTGCGCAAACCTTACGATCCGAGCGTTGTGCTTGCGCTGATTGAACAGGCACTCCGCGAAGACACGCAGATCGATTGGTGACCGAGAACAGCGTCGCCCGCCCGGGAGATCGCCGCCCGGCGGCAAATCGCGCCCCGCAATCGAACGTCATCCAACCCGGCAAGGGGTTTCACAGGCAGGTTCGCAGGCGACGACGCCCGCCTCAAGACTCGACCAAGCGACTGCACTAGACTTGCCACACCGCTGAGTGATCTGATATCGTAGCCTTTTCCTGGGCCCGCAATTGGACCGCGTCGGCATGGACCGGCCTGCCAATCGAGTCCCCGGGAAACGGCTGGCGACTGCAACGGCAGAATCACAGCGAGCAACACCTTCGTACTGAAACGGAGCTGGCCTGAGTGGGAACGAAAAAGACGGGAAAAGGGCGACGAAAGATCGGACGCAAGAAACGGCGGATGCGGGCCAGGATTCGACATCGCAAAAAGTAATGCGATGAGCGGGATGCTGATCAGTCCATGGCGAATAGCCGGTGGCTGATTTGCGCAGCTTCCGCCTCGGAAATCCTCTGCATGCGTCCGCCACCGGACCGCTTTTTCGCGCGCTGCGAAAGAACCCGCCTGGCATGCCGAGCTGGCAAACCAGCTCGGCATGCCAGGCGGTTGTGTGTGCTGCGCTTCTTGCCTTGCGCCGCGATTTCTTTGCGCGACAATTGCCTCGCGCGATCTCAACGTGCTTCGCTGGTTGATTTGCGCAACCACAGATGGCCGCAGGCAGCCTTCAGCATTTCGCCCGATCAGAGGCTGTGCCGCGGGGGCAGCTGCAAAGCCGACTCGCGATGGTCATTCGGATCCAGGAGCCGATCCAGAAGCGCTCCGGCTTCTTCGCTGGTGCGTTCCATCCGGATCAGCCACAGACTCTTCGGCAGCCCTGTCGAATCGAACGTATCGGAGGGGCATTCGGACAACACGGCACCGGCCACCTGCCGATTGAGGTCCGGGTTCGCCACAGCACTCGAAATGGCGGCGTGCAGCGAAAAACTCAAGGAAGCTCTCAACACGTCCCATCCTCTGTCTCGCCCGCGATTTTGGGCCATCTCGTCGGCAAACTGACGCACTCGGCGCGGACTGTGCGCAAACTTCCCCACGGGACACGTGGCAAACAAATGGCCCAGCAGCAGGTCGGTCCACCGCTCACAAAGTCGGCGAGTCCGGTTGACGGCAATTAATTGCTCGAGACTCAACCCGCCCCCCGTCACCATGCGGCCGAGCACTCGATGGCGAGCTTGCAGGTGGACATTCCAGATGTTGATCAGAATCGGCCCGGCCTCTTCAACGCCTGCCGCTTCGTCGCAGGCGCAGCCGATCGCGGTCCAGACCCGCGTCAACATTTCGCTCGACAGAACCTCTTCGATCACAGACTGCAATTTCTCGGATGCGGTCAGGTGGTCGGTGGTCTCGGGCGACTTCAGACACGCCAACCAGAGTTCGTACCGGCGTTTGCTCGCAGACCAGTACTCAACCAGCCCCCTGTCATTGAAACGCTTGCCCAAAGCAACGCGTGCCGGGCCACGGGATGCGGCAAACAACGCCATTTCTGCTAGATCGCGTGCGTGCATCGAACGGACTTCCTGCAATGCGATTTCAGCTGCGACCGATCAGCCCGACCGGCTACAGGCCCCGTCCCTTGCCCTCGATGGAGACATGAACGGGTAGTGTCTTCCGGCAGGACTCTTCGCGAAAGCCCATCGATCAATGCATCGTTCCGGCCTTCGCTTGGAATCGTCTTTCGCTGCACACCTGAACGAGCAAACCCCGAACCAAGACGGACTATCGGCACACGAAAATCCACAAGCAATTACAGGCAAAGGACTTGCGACACACGCCAAACCGCCGTTCGGTGATGCAAAAGAACGACCTGCGTTGCTAAACGTCAACACAGGCCGCAGCAAAGGGCTTGCACTGGAACGGATCGACGCTGACTCGCGAGTTGACCTCGAGCGTCTTCAATCCTGCGCTGGCCGAATTCCCTGAGATATGAACCGGAAAGGCGACGCGACGCTTTGGCCGATCACGGCGTCGTTTTCATCAACTCCGGCCTCGACCAGGCCTCGGCGGTTGCGAAACGGGTCGTCCTGGTCGGCGTACTCCAACTGGGCTTCACCGAACGCCACATGGCCATCCTCGTAAAGCAGATTCAGACCGCGCCCCCAGTGCGGCGCGTTGACCACGGGCTCGCCGTACAGCAGCGGACGATCGGACATCAGCGCGAAGTAGTTGCGTCCCAGATTGCGGGGCGGCTCATAGCGGCCGTCAACGACGGCACCGAGACTGTAACCGTACGTTCCGCCGGCTCGATCCTGCAGCGCCACGATCTGTGTTGAGGAAGCCAGATCGATCTCATCCAGGGTCGGAAGTCGGAATACGGCACGTCGCTGCAGCAAATGGGAAGAGGGGCAAATCACGACGCGGGGATCGGTCAGGTAGCCGCCCTCGACGAGAATCGGAGCATAGATTCCGGCAAAGGCCCGGTTGCCCCGACTCGATGCGCCCGGAAAAAAACCACCCCCGACCTTATCGCTGTAGTCTGCGACGGCGTACCCGATCTGACGCAGGTTGTTCTGGCAGGCGGTCACGTGCGCCGCGTATCGACTGTTCGAGATCACCGGAAAGAAGAGCAGAGCCGCAACGGCGCACACGCCAATGGCAACCACCATGTCGGCCATGGACCACCGACCCGCTACCGGGGGCATTGGGCCACCGACGCCGGCGCGGGCCAACTGGGGTGCGGCGGCGGCAACGGCATCCGCGTGCTCGAAAACGAGGGCACTGGTCCGTTCGGCCAGATCGAACGGCGGATCACAGTCTTCGTCTCGCAGGGCTTCGAGCGGCTCCAGCGCCGCCTTCAAACACTTCAACTCGACGCGGCACTCCTCGTCTTCGACCAGACGCCGCTCGATCTCGCTCCGCTCATGTTCATCGAGAGCGTCGAGAAGGTAACCCAGTAATTGCTCACGGGTCGGACGATTCACGTTGAACTTGTTCCTGAGTTCGGCCGGTTCCAGCACTCGTGCAACTTCTGAATCGCAGTATGCAGTCTGCTTTTCACGGTTCCCACAGGGACGTTCAGAATATCCGCTGCTTCGCGATACTTGAGTCCCTGGTAGTAGACCAGATGCACGACCGTCCGCATTTGTTCGGTGAGGCTCTGCATCGCGGCCTGTACCAACGCCCGATTTTCCTTGCGGGTGACCATCGACGGCGGATCGAGGTCATCACTGACCAGCATCTCTGCCGGCCGAGACTTTTCGTGACTCGGCTTGCTTCCCATCCGATCCAGGCTGACAGCGCGATGCCGCCGATCACGGCGTTGGGCATCGATGGCCGCATTCGTCGCAACGGCATACAGCCAGGGGCGGAAGCGTCTTCCCTCCTCGAACTGCTGACACTTCAGGTGGATCAGGAGAAACGTCGCTTGAAAAACATCCTCTGCCGCCTGAGAGTCTCTCAGGTACCGTCTCAGGTAGTTGAACAGTTCCCGCTCGTAGCGCTGAACCAGTTCGGAGAAACAACTGCGATCACCGCTCTGACGGTATTCCAGAAGCAGCTCTTCGTCCGTCAGCACGGCGACCTCCCGGTAGTCACCGGAAGGCTCGACGAGTTCCTTGACTGTTACTTTTTCTGTACGCATGGACCCAAGAATAGTTCGAACCGTGAAATCGGAAAACCGGCCGTCAGTGGTCGGATGAACATCGATTGCCGAGGAAAAGGAATTCCTATGGTAACACGTGTGTGTCAGCTTGGCCAATGAAAGTGCGCCCTCCAAATCGCTCACCCCCCCCTTGCGGACGGGCCGGCAGACTCCTCCTGCGTCTCGCAGCCGCCGGCGAATTGACACACGTAGACGGCCTACCTAAACTCAGCGCCGCCTCGAACGTCCGCACGCCTACCGAACATCCGAGACCGTGGTGAACCGGCGAATTTCCTGGGCCTCGTTGGGGGACATCAATGCGTTTTTCGGGTTGATGCTCGACAACGTCGCCAACCTGCTGCTGCTGGTTGGCCTGATGTCGCGCGTCTTCGAGTTCCCTGCGCGGTTCGCGTTGCGCTACATGATCCCAGGGACCGCCATCGGCGTACTGGTCGGCGATCTTCTCTATTTCTGGATGGCGTTACGGCTGACGCGAAGAACCGGGAAGCCTGTAACGGCCATGCCGCTCGGACTGGACACGCCCAGCACGTTCGGAATGATCTTCTTCGTTCTCGGTCCCGCCTTCCTCGAAGCACGGCAGCACATGCCGGTCGATCAGGCGGCGGTACACACGTGGCACGTCGGCATGTGTTCGATCTTCCTCAGCGGCATTTTCAAATTCGCCTGCTCGCTGGGATCGAACTGGGTGCGAAGGGCCGTGCCGCGCGCGGGGTTGCTTGGTTCTCTGGCCGCGATCGCCCTGGTATTGATCAGCTTTCTGCCGCTGGTCGAGCTGTTGCGGTTTCCGGTTGTTGGCATGGTGTCGCTGGCCATCATACTCACCACCCTGGTCGCCCGGATCGAAGCGCCGTTTCGCATACCCGGGGCGCTGGCAGCCCTGCTCGTCGGTTCCGTGATTTACTACGCGATGCAATTCACCGGGATGCTGACGCCCGAAGGCGCTCCGATCAATGCGAGTGAAGGATTGCTGCCCACCGAATGGATGTCGGCATGGCACTTCGGATGGATCGCCGCCATGCGTGACGCATTGCACTACCTGCCGCTCGTGATTCCTTTCGCACTGGCCACCGTCGTGGGCGGCATCGACTGCACGGAGAGCGCTGCGGCGGCGGGCGACGAATACAACACGGGACGAGTCATTGCCGTCGAAGCGTTTTCGACATTGGTCGCCAGCGCCTGCGGTGGAGTGATTCAATCGACTCCGTACATCGGCCACCCGGCATACAAGGCGATGGGAGCCAGGGCCGCCTATACGCTCGCTACGGCGCTGTTCATCGGTTCGGCCGGAGTGCTCGGTTACTTCGGGTATCTGTACGTGATCATTCCGAAGGTCACCGTCTTCCCGATCCTGGTGTTCGTGGGCCTGGAGATCACGGCCCAGAGTTTCCAGGCCACGCCGACTCGGCATTATCCGGCCGTCGCGCTCGCCTGCGTTCCCGCGCTTGCTTCGCTGGCCCTGATGTTTGTCGACAAGGTTCTCGGCGACGTCGCCGCGAAAGGAATCTCGCTCGAGCAGTTGACCGGCGAGCTGCAGCTGCAGGTGTCGATCATTCGCGTCCTGGCCGGCGGGTTCGTGTTGACGAGCCTGATATGGGCTTCGGCGCTCGCCGCGATCATCGACCGCAAACTGGCCGTGGCGGCAACCTGCTTCGCGATTGCCGCGGGATTCACGCTGTTCGGCGTGATCCATTCGCCGCTGCCCGGAAACGCCCTGTTCCTGCCGTGGCAGCTGAGTTCCACGATGTGGTCCACGCCGTTAAATTACGGGCTGGGATACTTGAGCATGATGACTGTGCTGCTGGCGTGGCACTTCACAAGTCGTCACGCAGATTCCGGCGAACCAGCCCACAGGAGCAACGAGAGTGGCAATTGAGCGGATTCTGGAAAAGGAAGTGATGAGCGGCCGCGACGAGGCCAGCGACTACGATTCCATGGATCACTCGGAAGTCAACCGGATCTTCGTTGACGACCTGTTGTCGCAGGGCGAACTCGGCACCGACATCGTGGACCTGGGCACGGGTACGGCTCGGATTCCGATCGAATTGTGCCGCAGGTTCGAGGCTTGCCGCATCATGGCGGTCGATGCCTCCATTGCGATGCTCGAACTGGCGAGACTGAACATCGAGATTGCCGGCCAGATCCAGCGCATCCAGCTCGACCAGACCGACTGGAAAAAACTGCACCACGCCGATGCGTACTTCGACGTTGTGCTGTCCAACGGCGCATTGCACCATCTTCCCGATCCGCTGGTCGGACTGCGCGAAGCCGTGCGGGTTGCGAGGCCCGACGCCCTGCTGTTTCATCGGGATCTGCTCCGCCCGGAGACCGACGAAGAAATCGAGAACCTGGTGCAGCAGTACGCGGGCGAGTGCGACGAGCGACAGAAGGCTTCATTCCGCGATTCGCTGCGGGCATCGCTGACGCTCGCCGAAGTACGAGACCTCGTATCGGCACTCGGCTTCGCTCCCGACACGGTGCAGCAGACCAGCGACCGGCATTGGACGTGGTGCGCCCGCAAGCCCCGCTGAACGACCGACTTATTCCCGCGCATCGAACTCGTCGAGTTCATCCAGCAGTTGGTCGAGGCGGTCCGAACCTGCTTCCGGCCGGACCGGCTTCAGATGCCGCTCGCGTTCGGACATCGCCAGCGTCCGCGCATCGCCCGGTTCGGCCGCCCCGCCGAAGATCTGCGACAGATCGAGTTTCAGCGGCACAACGTCGCCCGTCGCGCCCGCAATTGCGGGCGTCGCATGCATGGGAAACATGATCGCGTGCTCGGGACAAACGCGACTGCACGCCGGACATCCTTTGCGGCACTGGTCGGGTTGTTCGACGAGGATCCGGTCCGCGTCATCCACGCCGTAGACACCGAACAGGCAGAAATCGATGCACTCCATGCAATTCGTGCAGCGGGCGTAGTCGATCACGGGGTACCATCGGCGCTCGAGAGTCCCGGCTTCCCCCGAGCCCGGCGTATCGGCCCGCTCAGCGTTCGGCGCCGATTCATACCACTCGGCCCCTTGAGCCAACTGCCGGATCGCTTCCGCAAACGAAGCCGCATCGGGGCGGGAACGGAGATCCAGGCAGGTCAGCGTCCGTCGCCGGCGATCGCTGGATGCTGCGGTCTCCTGGGATTCCGCCTCGGAGACTTCGTCCGCAAATCCGCGCACGTCGAGCGAGTGCAGCACCCAGCGGGTAGCACGCTCGTAGATCCATGAAAGCACCGCCGTGTCACCCGCGGCATCACGCATCGCCTGAACCGCCAAGCTGCCCGGCCGCAGATCGTAGAGCGGAGGAATGACGTGAATCCGGATGTGCGGCTCTTTGTCCAGCGCCGCGACGATGGATTCTTCGAGAGCGATCTTCGCGGGATCGGTGCTGCGCGACCTGGAAACAAAGACCGAGAACTGCGAAGCCATCAACCGCTCCCCGTGGTGGATCTGTTCAGCCCAATTGCCCGCGCAGTTTCTTGCGAGTCGTCTCCCACGCAACGGCGAGAAACTCGAGGTAGGACTCCGGCGACATCAGTTCCTCGATGTCGGCCTCGATATCAAACAGCCACCCCGCTCCGTAAGTGTCGAGATTGATGGCTGACGGATCGGAAAGCAACTCCGGATTGAATTGCAGCAACCGCCCGCCCACGGGCGAATAGAGACTGCTCTCGGCTTTCTTGCTTTCGATGGCGCCGATCTCCTGTCGGGCAGCCAGTTGAGCAGGTTCGGCGACGCTCCAATCCAGGAAATAAACGTCCAGCATCAGTCGCACGGCATAGGCCGTGAAGCCGAAACGCAGGACTCCGCCACCGCGGTCGCTTCCCCACATGTGGTTGAGAGCGTAGCGGCGGTCCTTGGGAATCCGGGCTTCGAACTGCCCCATCAGGAACACGAGGTCGCTGCTCACGTATACCGCACCCCTCGATGTTCCGGTTCAAAGAACGCCGCCAACAAGGCATCCGCCCTCAGCAGCCCCTGACGCGTCAGCTCGATGCGATCGCCGGCTACGCTGAGCAGGCCCTCGCTCGCGTGGCCGTCCCATTGCGGTCGCCAGTGATCGAGAATGTCCACGTTGAACTTCTGGCGAAAGTACCCGGCATCGAGGTATCCTCGCTTGAGCTGCAGGATCATCTCGCGCACAAGCAACTGATGAGGCGTCGGACGCAGAGCGCGTCCCAGCGGCAGCCGGTTCTCGTCGAGCAGCGTGCTGATGTACGGCTTCCATTCAGGCAAGTTCTGATAGTGCACGCCCGAAATGTGCCCGAAGCTGGCGATCCCCGTGGCCAGCAGATCCGAACCCATCCACAGGTTGTCCCGGTAGCTGAAGTTCACTCGAGCCGGATCTTTGACCAGTGTGTAAGCACTGGACACGTGGTACCCCGCCGCGAGAAACTCGTCGAAAGCCAGATTGACCCATGCCCGCTTGGTCGGCCAATCGGCCACGGTCACCTCGGTCTGATGACCCAGGATGTCTCGCGAATAGACGGTGTTGTACGGCAGTTCCAACTGATAGATCGTCACGCTGTCCGGAGACAGCTCCAGAGTGCGGCGGATATTCTCCCGCCAGTTCGCCTCCGTCTCGCCGACCATCCCGGCGATCAGATCGATGTTGATGTTGGGAAACGCAGCGGCCTGAATCCACTCCCACGCGCGGAAGATCTCGGCCGAGAGATGGGCTCGTCCGTTTTCACGGAGTACATCATCCGAAAAATTCTCGACCCCCAGGCTGAGCCGAGTGACTCCGAGTTCACGGATCGTCATGAGTTTGGGCTGCGAAAGCGTTCCCGGCTCGCATTCAAAGGTAACTTCCTCCGCGTCGTCCCATTTGACGTTCTGTCGCAGCCGGTCGACGAGCGAGGTGAGTTGTTTCGCACTCAGGAAGGAGGGCGTTCCGCCCCCGAAGTAGACGAAACGAAACGGCCGCTGCCCCATCACAGGCAGACGGCTGACCAGTTCCATCTCGCGGGCCAGCGCCGAGACATAGCCTTCGATCTCGCCGGCATTCTTCTCCGTGAACACCTTGAAGTAGCAGAACTTGCATCGTTTGCGGCAGAACGGAATGTGAATGTAGAGGCCCAGCGGCACGTCTCGCGGCGGCGACCGCATGGCCGTCTCGGCTTCGGCAACCAACTCGGGACGCCACTGCGAAAAGGGCGGGTAGTTCGCGACGAAGTAGCTTCCGACCTCGGTCTTGCTGGTTTCCGTTGCCATACGATTGTTCATGCGAGTGTTAAAAGGCCGCCGAACACGTGGCGTTCATGACTTCAGCCGGCCGTCAGGAACGTTTCCCGAAACAATAGACGACCCCTCGGTCGCTGGCAATGACAAGCCGCCCGTCGGCAATGGCCGGCGAACCGGCAAAGCCGGCACCCGCATTATATTCCCAGACCATCTTGCCGGTGGCCAGTTCGAGCGCATACAGGCGTCCTCCCATCGAGCCGACATAGACCTTCGTGCCGGCAATCACGGGCGACGAATCGACCGGTTGCTTCGCGAGGAACGTCCAGCGCTGCGTCCCCGTTTTGGGATCGAATGCCATCACCCGTTTGTTGCGTCCGCCAACGATCACCCAGTTATCGGCGACTGCGGCGGAACTTCGGCAGGATTGAGCCCCGCCCTCGGGCTGATATGTCCAGAGCGTCTTGGCGTTCTTCCAATCGACGCCGAAGAACTGCCCGCCCTCCGTGCCGAAAAAGACGCACTCGCCCAGCACGGCAGGCGTGACCCCGGTTGGAGAACCAATCTCGACCTTGGCGACGAGTTCACCTTTGTCGAGGTCGACGATGTGCAGACAGCTGTCGCACCCGGCCAGAAACACGCGATTGCCGGCGATCGTCGGCGTGCAGCGGATCTGGTCGGGGATCGTGTACTTCCAAACCAGTTCGCCCGACTTGGACTGAAAACAGTACAGCGATCCGTCCTGGGAACCGACCAGGACCCGGTCGAGATAGAAATTGGCGCTCGAGTCAATCTCGGCTTCGGTCTGGTGCTTCCACAGTTCGCGGCCGGACGCCGCTTCGTAACAGTGAAATACGCCGTCGAAATCGCCCACGTACACCATTGCGTCACGGACTGCGGGCGAGGCTTTGAAGCCCACATCGAACTTCTGCTGCCAGCGAGCCTGGCCTGTTGCCAGATCAATCGCGTGCAGTTTGCCGTCGAGGTCGCCGATGTAAACGACTCCGCCCTGAATGGCCGCCGTGCTCTCAAACGCGCCGGATTCGACGGTGTACTTCCAGAGCAATTCCAGTTGCTCGGGGAGAGCCACGGGAGCTGCGCCCGTGGACTGGGGATTGCCGCGGAACAGCGGCCAGTCGCCGGCGGCAGCGGGAACTGCCGTCTCGGCACCGCACGCGAGAGAATGAAGAACGACCACCAACGCGACAACTCGCAGCGCATTCGGCATGAGTTCACCTCGACGCATCAAAAGGCCTGCTGGTACAGACGCACCCATTCATCGGGAGCGACGTCGCGAGGATTGAAGGTGCCCGTCCACTGCCTCGCGGCATCGGCCGCAAGGGCCGGCAGCGATTCCTCGGTCACTCCACGGCAGGACAACCGCGCCGCCAGGCCGGCCCGGCGCAGCAGGAGTTCCACAAACTCCGCCAGGCCTCCGGCCGCATCAACTCCCGAAGCCCGCGATGCGGCCGGCCCGACCTCGGCCAATTCCCGATACCAGTCCTGAAACAACTCGCCATTGAAGCGAATTACGTGAGGCAGCATAAGCCCCACCGCCTCGCCGTGAGCCAATCCGAAGCGGGCGGTCAGCGGATTGGCCAGCGCATGGGCGGCACCGAGCATGGAATTTTCGATGGCCAGGCCGGCGAGACTCGCACCCCATTGCATCGCAGCGCGTGCCGTCAGGTCGGAAGGCTGGTCGATCACCCGGCTGAAACCGGCCGAGAGCAGTCGCCAGGCCTCGCGACTGAACATCAGCGAGATGCTGTTGCGGCGTTTGCTGACGAACGTTTCGATTGCATGGGCAATCGCATCGATTCCCGTCAGAGCGGTCACGCGTGCGGGTTGCGTCACCGTCAACTCCGGATCGAGCAGCGCGACGCGGCAGGCTGCCTTCTTGTCGCCGCAGGCCATCTTGGCCTTGGTCTGCGCATCCGAGATCAGCGCGAAGGACTGTGTTTCACTTCCCGTCCCGGCGGTCGTGGGAACGGCGATCATCGGCAGCATGGGGCGAGTCGCTTTGCCGACGCCCCAGTAGTCCTGCATGCGTCCGCCGTTGGAATGGATGAAATTGACGCCTTTCGTGCAGTCCAGAGCACTGCCGCCCCCCAGTCCCACCAGCAAATCGGGCTGCCAGGCAGACGCCGCTTCCACTCCGCGCTGCACGTCGTCCGTCGACGGATTCTCGCGAACCGCGTCAAACAGCTGAACTGCGAGCCCCGCGGCGGCGAGCGTGCGCATTCCGCGCTCGGTGTGCCCCGCAGCCACGACTCCCGGATCGCTGACGACCAGCGCGCGGCAGGCCCCCAGTTCGCGCGCCAGTTCGCCGAGTCGTTCGAGACTGCGCGGGCCGAAGACAATCCGCGTGCGTGACTCGAAATCGAAGGGAATCATGGCATGCAATCGCCGGGTGCGCGAGGTGGTCTTGACGATCGAGTCTCGAACCGCCGGCCCCCAGGCCGACGTTGAACCTCAGAATTCCTGAGTCTGGTACGCCCGGGACCGGAACAGGAATTCGATCAGGTTGCCTTCGTGCGGCTGAAGCCAGTTCAGCCGGGTTGTCGGGATTCGGCCGACGTTCAAACGGTCCACGTGGGTCGCATCGCTCAGCGACCGGATCAGTGTCTCATTGCGCGTCAGCGCCGTGCAAACAAGCGTCTGACCGATACGACTGACCAGTTCGTCCTGTGGACACTGTACCACGGAGGCGAAGGGGAACATGTATTCCTTTTTCGCGATATCCCGCTCCGGAGAATCGCAGTGGGCGATCACCGGGCGAATGTAGGCGCAGCGTTCCATTTCAATCAGCCGGTCTCCGTACCGCGACGTCACATCGGTGACGCCCGACTGCCGGAGATCCGACTCGATCATGTTCCATATGGACTTGCCCGCGCCGGGCACGGTGAATGCAGCCAGCCCCGCATCGGAATCATCGGGCGGCTTGACGTCGACCGGCCCGAGCCGCTCGGCGATCGCATCGGCGATTTCCCTCGTGTGGCGCGATGCCCAGATGCTCGAACAGTTGATGCAGCCGCGACCGCCATTGGCGTAAATGCTCTCGACCATCAGATCGAGGTAATCTCTCCAATGATCGACCAGATCGTCGCCCAGCACGATCTTGGAAAAACCGGGCCCGTGCACCTGGACGCGCGGATTCCCCCGGTACTGCTCGACCGTTGCGGAACTGCCGAAGATCATGGCGCGCCGGCTCGTCGAGAGAATCGCAGCCCCCGCATCGTGCCCGCCCGGATACAGACCGAAGACCTCCGCCGGAATGCCGGCTTCGACGAACGCGGCAAACAGGCGATAGGGAGTCCACGGCTCCTGCGATCCCGGCTTGAGTACGAGGCCAAGCTGCAGCGGCAGCGCCGGCAGCCACAACGTGTGCACTCCAGGCGAGTTTGAAGGCAGCACCGCGCCGAGCACCGGGGACTGAGCCTGGTAGCTGATGGTCACGCCGCGCTCCACCCCGTATCCGCGGGTCAGAACATTCAGATCGAGCCCGCGAGTCAGGCATTCGAGCACCTGCTCCATGCTCTTGAGCACGAACGAGTTCTTGGCCATGTTCGAGAGACACATGGCTACGGGAATGCCCGTGCTGGCCGACTGCTGAAAAACGAATTCCTCGACGTTCTGCCGTCCATCGCCCAGAGGCAGCGTGCCGCGCTCGTAGAGTTCCGCGGCGTGCGCCAGGCGCTTGATCAATTCCGCGCAGGGAATGCTGCAGAGCGTGCGGCGCGCCTGGTCGGCTCGGCGCATGTCCCGCTGAATGAGCCCGCCGTTGGCCTGACCGAGCGTCGCGATCGGCTCCCCTGTGAGGAAGTGCCGGATCTCTTCCTTCTCCAGAGAATCGTACGGCTTGCCCCAGCGAACAACCGGGATACTCAACATCGACTCGCTCCCCGAAATAGGCCTTCAGCAGACGCCCGCGCGTTCAATAAACGCCCACCGTCGTTTCGCCCGCCAGACCGCGGAACGGCCGCACGCCGCTGATGCCGTCCCATGGGTACGCGGAATACGGCGTTTCTCGCTCGCCTTCGTCCCGTTCGAGAAACCCCGGCACGAAGAATTCCTTGGTCAGCGTTGTCAGCTTGACCCGTCCGGTCTCGCCGTAGCCGACAACCTGATTGGGATCATCGAATGAAACGACTTCGATCGCGGCGCGAGGCTGCGGCGCATAATACGTGATCTTGTACCCGTCCGCTGCAGTGACCGGCTTGCTGCAGGCCAGCCCCATCAGGGTATTGCCGTACGTGGGCGTCATGTAGACGCCGCTCGCTTCCGTCGGTCCGCCCAGCAACTCCTCGACGCAGTATCGCGTCCACTGCGGAGTGAACTCGGTCCCCCCGGAGAATATCCCGGTCACGCCGAGTTCGCGCAGGTTCATCCCGCGATCCTCCAGCGCCAGGGCAAGAGCGTCGAGCAACTTGGGCGTCGCGAACATGCAGCGGATGTCGTGGCCCGCCGTCAGGATCGTGATCGCCTGATCGATGCAGTGCTTCTTGTAGGCCTCAAGGTGGTCCATCCACCCCTTCTTGATCAGCTTGATCACCCAGCGGGGATCGAGATCGATGCAGAAGCAGATTCCGCCCCGAAACTGGCAGAGATGTTCGACGGCCAGCCGCAGACGCCGCGGCCCCGACGGTCCCAGCATCAGCCAGTTCGCGCCGCGCGGAAAGTACTTGTCCGGCAGCGTGGTGCTGAACAACTCGTAGTCGATCCGGAAATCGTCAATCACGATGCGCGATTTGGGTATGCCGGTCGTGCCTCCGGTTTCGAACACGTAGACCGGGCTGTTTTCGTAAGCCTTGGGCACCCATCGCCGCACGGGTCCGCCGCGCAGCCACTCGTCCTCAAACAGCGGAAACTTTCGCAGATCCTCGAAGGTCTTCACTTCCTTCAGTGGATCGAACTTCAATTCGGACTTCTTCTGGAGCCAGAAGGGGCATCCCGTGGTCTCGTGAAAATGCCACTGCACGATTTCGTACGTGTGCGCGTCGAGTTGCTGCTTTGCCTGCCGCGCGCGACTTTCCAGATCGCCGGTCGACGACAATTCCGTGGAGTTCATCCGATGGCCCTTCCAACATGAACGAGGAATGTCGCAACGAAGCGACACCGGCACGGACGGGATCCTCGCGATATCCGCGCAATCCGCGACGGTTCTTGTTCAGTACATGCGAGAACCGCTGCAGTCGGCGAAACGACTGCGCGCCATTATACGCCTCTGACAAGCCTGCGCCATTTCAGGCCTGAACGGCGTCCCCGGACCCGATTCGGGGCCCCGCGGATTTACCGCTTCATTGCTCTTCCGCTCAAGAATTCGCCGTCGCGGGAATGCTGCTCAATTGGGACAGCACCTGCAGCACTCCGTTGAGGTGGGCCAGACGGGGGCCATACCGATCGACGAACTCGTTCAGCATGAACTCGCCGTCGAGAAGGCATTCCTCGTTCTCGAGCACTTCGTCGGTGAGATTGCGAAGGAACTGAGTCTGCACGCGGCTGAGCGTTTCGGCCGCCGTGCGACAGCAGCGGGCCAACTCGGGGTTAGCCTGCTTCCACTGTCCGAGTTCCATCATCCGCTGCCGCTGGGCCGCATTCTGCTGCTGAAGCAACTCTTCGAGAACCTGGGTTTGCTTCGCCTGTCCCGCCACCAGCTGCCGCAACAGCGAGATGACGACGACGTTAACGTCATATTGCGGTTGATTCGCCGATGCAGCCGCATCAGCGGAAACATCTATACGGAAGACCGGAGGAAAGCCGTTGGATTCGTTCGACATCGCAGGTTGCTCCTTGCCGCTTGAATCCCAGTATAAACGATCAATGAGTCGTGTCGATCCTTTCGTTCGGAATCACGGAAACGTCTTGAATCCGGCAAATTTGCGAAAGACTTGACAACGTTCGAAAGTCTATTCCCGGTCGAATCGACACGTCCCCCGCTGCCGAGGATATGCCTCTGCCACGTCGCAAAGTCGCTAAAGTCAGAGTTGCCGCGCACCCGATCCACAACAATAAGCCACGCCCGCTGGCGGCAACACGAGACGCAACTGTTGATGTTTCGGGAGGAGCTACTACATGGCCGCTAGCAGTGCGAAGTCATTGCCGACGGTCGGATTCATTTCGGTCTGCCAGCAGAGTGACCGCAGCGTAGTGGGCGGTTACCTCGTGCTTAATGCAGCGGGCCGTCCCGTCGAGTTTCACTGCACTGCGCCGGTGCGTCCCAGCCGCGCTCAAGAGATCCTCTACGGTCCGACCCTGAAGACGTTTCTCCACGGCGAGCAGATTGCCAAGACGCTGGCAGGCAAAGCCGCCTGCGATCCGCTGTTTCTTTGCACGGACAGCGAAGCGGTTCTGGCGCTGCGCAACGTTGACGACACACCGATCGTTTTGATGGCGGACGACTCGGACATCCGGACCGCTGCTTCAGCCGCGGATTCCCGGCGAATCGACGGCCCGCACAGCGGCCCGCCCCGGCCCGCCGCGCTCGTCTGGTTCACACTGGGCCAACAGAAGGCCGCCGTACTCAGCACGCATGCGGGAGATCGAGAGACCATTCAGCAAAGATGGCGGGCCAAGGTCGAAGGACTTGATTTGCGCGAGCCGTTCGCGCGGATTCGCGAAGCCCTTGAAGAAGCACAGAAGACCGCAGCGCGCTGAGGCGATTGTGCACGGCGAATGGCCCCGCACCTTGACCGCAGCAGAACGGAATTCGTTTTTCAGCCGACCCTTTCCTCGACTCGACGAGATGCTCTGTGTTCTGGCGTAAGAAGCCTGGTCCGGTCGCCTCGGCGGAGACCGCCGCAAGCACGTGCGAAAGTCCCGCAAAAGGCGGCGCTATTGGTGCTGCCGCGCCTCCGACGTTTGCCGTGTCGGTTTTCGCGACCGGCTGGAATGCGGCACTCGCTCGCGGATGCCGGGTTTCCGTCGATGCAACACAATTGGATCTGCCGGCGGTTCACACCGTGTCGGTATCCATCAAACCGATCTGCCTGAAGACGTTCAGTTATCAGTTTCCCGAATTGCCTCAGTGGGCTCAGGCGGCTCCGCCACCCTCGAAGACCGCCGCACCCGCTGCGGGCAGCAGCGAGAACGAGAAGAAGACGAGGATCCGTCCTCCCAACGACATCATTAAACTCGCGGATCGACTGTACTACGTCCTGCAGCCTTCGCTCGAAACGCTGCTGGCATCCGGCTCCATGCGAATGCCGTTCGAGCCGTTCCCCTACCAGTATCAGGGCGTCGGATTCCTGTACCCTCGAGTCGCCGCGATCCTCGCCGACGAGATGGGGCTGGGCAAGACGATGCAGGCCATCACGGCCATCCGCCTGTTGCTGCGCATGGGCGAAGTGCGCAGCGTTGTGCTGATCTGTCCCAAGCCGCTCGTTTCCAACTGGCGGCGCGAGTTCGGCATGTGGGCTCCCGAGATCCCGCTTTGCGTAATCGAGGGCGACCAGGCACGGCGGCGCTGGCAATGGCGCCAGGCTGCGCCCGTGAAGATCGCGAACTACGAGTTGATGACTCGCGATCAGGACATCGTCCTCGACAGTTCCCTGCATTTTGACCTGGTCGTGCTGGACGAGGCCCAGCGGATCAAGAACCGGTCCAGCACGACCAGCCAGGTGGCCCGCCATATCTCGCGAGCTCGCAGTTGGGCGCTGACAGGCACCCCCGTGGAAAACAGTTCCGACGATCTCGTGGGCATCTTCGATTTCATCGCGCCGGGGTACTTGTCGGCGGAGATGGGCGTGCGGCGCATGGCTCAGGCCGCGCGCGACTATATACTGCGCCGCACCAAGGACATGGTGTTGACCGACCTTCCGCCCAAGATGTTCCGCGACGCTGAACTCGAATTGTCGCCCGAACAATGGGCCGCCTATGAAACAGCCGAGAAGGAGGGCGTCGTCCGGCTTGAGGATCTGGGGGAGGAGATCACGATCCAGCACGTATTCCAACTCGTGCTGCGGCTGAAGCAGATCTGCAACTTCGATCCGGTCACGCTCAGCAGCAGCAAGCTGGAACGCCTCGAAGCAGACATCGAAGAAATCGCGGCCAGCGGCCAGAAAGCCATCGTCTTCAGCCAATGGGTGCAGTCGCTCGAACGAATCCGTGATCGCATCGCTCCGTTCGGACCGCTCGAATACCATGGCCAGATCCCGTCAAAGCGGCGAGACGGAATCATCGATCAGTTTCGCAACGATCCCTCCAAGCACGTGATCCTGATGAGCTACGGCGCCGGAAGCGTCGGGTTGAATCTCCAGTTCTGCCAATACGTCTTTCTCTTCGACCGCTGGTGGAACCCGGCCGTGGAAGATCAGGCGATCAACCGCGCACACCGCATCGGAGCGGCCGGTCCCGTGACCGTAACCCGCATGCTGACGGTGGGCACAATCGAGGAGCGAATCCAGCAGGTGCTCGAACGCAAACGTGATCTGTTTGCGACGCTGATTCCCCAGGGAGAAACGCGGCATCAGCACCTCAGCCTCACGCAGGACGAAATCTTCGGACTGTTCAACCTGCAGGCACCCAAACGGCCCACCTCGCTCGCGGCCCGGCACAGTTCCGACTCGCGACATGACGCCGACCCGTCGCAATAAAGCGAACATGTTCCGACGTTGAGTTCGCAACTCGAATTCGCCGCGGCGGGACCGATCCCGCAAAATCTACGGAACCGATCAAGTCCGTCGCGCGACAGACCGCGAAGCGGTGGGCCTCCATGCCAAAAGTGTCGCGCATCGACACGTTTTCCCCATCGCGACGGTGACCTGCACAGGCGGCAAACACCCTCTGCAACGCGGCTTGCGCAAACTGCCGAGTTTCGACTTTTCGGAGTCTCGATCCACCGCTAAGTTTGGATGAGCGCTTTATCTCAGGCGCAGGGTTCAAGCGCCTTGCGCAGGTGCCGGATGGCATGCGGCGTGTCGCTGATCGTAAGCCCCTTCTGAAAAGCAGGAAAGCATGGACGAGACTCCTCAGATTAGCGTTCCCCAGGTCGATGCGGCCGAGGCGAGCCTGGACCAGAAATCCGAGCCGTTTGTCGGTCGATGGAACCGTCTGATCAGCACGAGCAACTGGGAAAAAGGGCGCATCATCAGCCAGTGGCGCGAGGCCTTGATCGAAGCGGGCGCTGCCCACACCGAGTATTCGGACGACACATGGAGCCGTCTGGTGGAAGGCGTCAGCGGCCAGCACACGGGTCGTCTGCGGCGCGTGTATTCACGATTCGGTCACGTCGCGACCCAATACGAAGGGCTGTACTGGAGCCATTTCCAGGCAGCGCTGGATTGGGACGACGCGGAAATGTGGCTGGAGGGTGCTGTCCAGAACGGGTGGTCCGTTTCCCGCATGCGCCGCACCCGCTGGGAAGCCCTGGGTGCGGTTGCCGATCAGGAACCCCGCGAGGACGCAGTCGAGTCGGATCTGGACGAGGACTTTGTCGAGCGGGCTGACGAGGCTCCCGTTGAGATGGGCGGCGACGACGCAGTCCTGGGCGGACGTTCTTCAGCCGATGCGGACGAAGAGGAGGACGAGTTGGCCGACGGCGAGGATCAGATTGCCTCGGCCGATGATGAGGACGCGGCCAACCCCGTGCAGCTGGTTCGGCCGTTTGCGGACCTGCCGGACCTGCCGGCCGACCTTGCCGACGCGTTCGACACGTTCAAGCTGGCCATCTTGCGCCACAAGACCGAGGGCTGGGAACAGACGACACCCGAGGATGTGATCCGCTGCCTGGATTCTCTCAAGCAATTGGTAACCGCTCCGTCGTCGGAAGACTCGCCGTTCTGAGGATTCTCGCGTTCCGCCCGGCAGGCTGAAGACGCCCATAGCATGGAGTTGCCCAGCCGCGGGATTGCTATAATCGTCGTCGAGTAACGACCGGAGTTTCGACGATGAGAAGCCTCATATCCCGACGCGAATTGATAGCCTGGTCGCTGGGGGGCGCGGCATGTCTGGCAGGCGGTTCTCGCATGCGCGCGGACGTGCCCTGGCTGTCCCAGACTCAGCAACCGCCGGCGGCCCCGCCGCATCCGTCGTTGAGACTTCCGCCGCTGCTTGTCGATAAGGAAGGTAACTCGATCTCTTCCGTTGCGAAATGGAACCTGCGCCGGGACGAGCTGCTCGCATGGTGGCGGAAGTTCATCGGGCAGATCCCGCTCAGACGCGACAATCCCCCGGCGTTTCAGGTGCTCGACGAAGAGAAAGTCGGCAGCGTGCTGCGGCAGCACCTGCGATATGAAGTCGAACCCGGTGAAACCACGGAAGCCTATCTGCTCAAACCGCTCGAACTGAAACGGCGGGCGCCGGGGATCCTTGCGTTTCACTCCACGGTTCCGTACTCAATCCTGCAACCGGCCGGGTTGGCAGGCCCGCCGCAGAAGCACTTCGGCCTGACATTTGCGCAAGCCGGCTATGTGACGCTGTGTCCCCGGAATTATCTCTGGCCGGAGAACGACCACATCGACACAGCGGCGACGGTCGAACGATTCCACCGCCGCCATCCCGAATGCACGGGGATGGCCAAGATGCTTTGGGACGCGATGCGGGCCGTGGATCTGCTGGCAGGCCTTCCCGAGGTAGACAACTCTCGCATCGGCGCGCTGGGCCATTCGCTCGGCGCAAAGGAAGTTCTTTACCTGAGCGCGTTCGACGAGCGAATCCGCGTTACGGTAAGCAGCGAGGGAGGCATCGGAACGAAATTCTCGAACTGGGACGCACCGTGGTATCTGGGCGACGCAGTCAAACAATCCCAATTCGACCACGAACACCACGAATTGCTGGCCCTGTCAGCGCCGCGCGCATTTCTGTTGATCGGCGGCGATTCCTCCGACGGCGACGCAAGTTGGCCCTTTGTCGAATCGGCACTGGACGTGTATCGTCTGTTTGGCGGCACACCGAAGCTGGGCCTGTTCAACCACAAGCAGGGACACAGCGTGCCGCCGGAAGCTGCCGAACGTATCGACGAATGGTTTCGCGAATATTTGCCGACTTGAGTCGCGACCCGACTTGAGTCGCGGCTGAACAGGGACATCAAAAAATGCCGGACCGGATGGGAGTCATTTTCGACGTGGATGGAGTGTTGGTGGATTCGTACCACGCCCATTTTGACAGTTGGCAGATCGTGGCGAGGGCCGAGGGTTTCGAATTCACGGAGCGACGGTTTGTTGATACCTTCGGCCGGACGACTCGCGACATTCTGCGAGAAGTACTTGATTCGGCTCGAGCCACCGACTCGGAGATCGAGCGACTCGACTCGATGAAAGAGACCGCATTCCGCGAAATCCTCTCCTCGAATTTTCCGGTGATGGACGGCGCAAAGGAACTGATCGACGCCTGTGCCTCTGCCGGCTTCCGACTTGCCGTCGGCTCGTCCGGTCCGCCCGAAAACGTGCAACTGGTGTTGAGGTCCCTCGGCCGTCAGCAGGTTTTTCAGGGCGTCGTCAACGGCATGGACGTTACGCGGGGAAAACCCGACCCGCAGGTCTTTCTTCTGGCGGCCGAGCGACTGGGGCTCGCCCCATCGCGATGCGTGGTGATTGAAGACGCACCGTTCGGCATCGAAGCAGCACACCGGGCGGGTACGAAGTGCATCGGCTTTGTGAGCCGCGGACACACCCGGGACGAACTGCGCGACGCGGATCAGCGAGTCGATCGGCTTCAGGAAATCTCGCCGGCGACAATTCGCGAATTGATCGGTGGATGAGCCGAATTGCTCAGCTTCATTCCGTGCCGGGCCGTTTGGTATTGGACGATCTTCGTCCGGGCGATCCGAAAAGCAAAACACGCGCCCTTCTTCATCTCGGATCGGGCAATGTGTACCATATGCGTTCGCAATGGTGAGTACGAATTGGCCAATGGGATTGAGACGACAGGAGACGGCAATGGCTGCAGAGTATCGTTTTTCGTTCGGACCCTGGAATATCCACGAAGGCGCGGACCCGTTCGGACCGGCAGTGCGGCCGTCGCTCGAATTCGCCAAGAAGCTGAAGATGTACAAGCAGCTCGGTTTCGACGGCGTGCAGTTCCACGACGACGACGCGGTTCCGAACATGGAACACGTTTCGCCGGCCGAAATGCAGCGTCAGGCGAAAGACGTGAAGAAGATGCTCGACGACGAAGGACTGGTCGCCGAGTTCGTGGCTCCGCGTCTCTGGGAAGACCCGCGCGGCGTGGATGGCGGCTTTACCGCGAACGACGCGAAGTGCCGCGATTGGGCCATCGAACGCCTCAAGAGGTGCAATGATATCGGCAACGCCCTGGGCACCCGCCTCCGGGTGCTGTGGCTGGCCCGCGAAGGCACGTACATCCGCGAATCAAAGAACGCGATCGAGGCCTACCAGTATCTGCTCGAGGCCCTCAATACGCTGCTTCGTTACGACAATCAGTGCGAGATCGCCATCGAGCCGAAGCCGAACGAACCGATGGACCACGCCTACTGCCCGACGATCGGCCACGCGATTGCGCTCGCCCTGAAGTCGATCGACCCGAACCGCGTGGGCGGCCTGATCGAAACAGCGCACGCGCTGCTGGCCGGCCTCGACCCGGCGGACGAAATGGCTTTCGCCATGTCCATCGGCAAGCTGTACAGCGTGCACCTGAACGACCAGAACGGTCTGAAGTTCGACCAGGATAAGAGCTTCGCGGCAGCCAATCTGCGAACCGCCTACAATCAGGTCCGCGTGCTGGAACTGGGCGGTTACCCGGAAACGGGCCGGTTCATTGGTCTTGACGTCAAAGCGATGCGGACCCAGAAATTCGAAACGTCGCACAAGCACCTCTCGAACAGCCGCACGATTTTCCTGAAGCTGGTCGAGAAAGTGCGGACGTTCCCGCGTGATGTCGAGGCGCAGTGCATTGCCGATCGCGACTACGAAGCGCTGGAACTGGCCGTTTTGCAGCACCTGATGGGCGGCTGAACCCACGGCGGCAGGACCGCACCCGAAGCGGTGCTGCCGCACCGGGTGAATAACCCGCTCCCGTTAGTCGCTGGACTTTGCGCGAAAGACAAACATCCTGACGGTTAGTGCCACAGTGGAAGCATCTCGCCTCAGCGTGAACGCGACCGCGTATCGCGGGGGCGCGTCGCTGGAGCCTGTGCTCCGCGCCGCGTGGTGGTCGGCCCTGTCCGTCATCTTCCTCTTGTGCGCAATGCTCCTGGCGAGACGAATTGCCGGCGAGTTACGGCAGCCCATCCGGGGCGAAGTATTGATTGCATTGGGTCTCGTCGCAGCAGGCCTCGCATCCCTGCTGCGACTGGCCCGAGTCAGCAGCCCGGCCTCTCCACCTGACTGGAGGGACCGGGCCGGGCGACTCTTCGCACCCGGCTTGTGCGTTCTTTTTTTCGGCACGGCGGTCTCTCTGCCCGGCACTCCGGCGTGGGCGCTGAGTGTCTTCTGGTGCACGCTCCTCGTTGCCGAATCGATGTGGTGGTACTTTGCCGCGGGGCTTTCCTATCCGGTGATCCGCTGGCCGCAGCGCCGGCGAGTTGTGGCGGTGAAGAGCGGACAAAGTCCCCTTCCTGCCGGTTTCCGGAAACTCGGCATCGACGCGGCGGACATGATCGAACTCACCGACGAGGAAGAGGAGATCGAACCGTCGCTTCCCGCACGAGTGACCCAGCAGTTCACCCGCCTGAATTCGGAACCGGCAGGAGAACTCCTCGTGGGACTCGTGCGAGCGGGATTTGCCGGCGGCGAACGGTCACAGAACGTTCACCTGGCGTTTTGTCCGCCGTTTGAAGGCACGCCCGCGCTGCATGCAGAGCAGATCGAGGGCCCGTCCGTCTCCATCAAAGCAGCTCAGGTCGAATCCTACGGCGCGAGGCTGGAACTGAAACTTGCGGCCCGTGCGGATGCGAGCGAGAGCGTCATCATCCGCTTTCAAGTCAGTTGGACTCCACAAGAAGACACACATCCGTCGCCGGATAGAAACTGACATCGCTTCGCCGCACGAACCGGCACACCCGCGTCGTTCCAGCGTTTCGGCTTCACTTGCCGGGCGTTGGCTTTGCCCCTTCGACCGGCGCGGCCGCCCATTTCCCGTCGCGAAAGCGGTTGGCCCGCGGATCGAACTCGGTCAACGAATCCAACTGCAACGAAGCCACCGTTCCCGTTTCATTCCGCGCGATCGGCTGGGCCCAGTTCGACGTTCGCGCGGGCTTGCTCGACGTATCCCGGGGCGGCGCGCCGGCAAGCGCCAGTTCGACATCCAGGATCTTCCGCAACATCTGCGGCGACATTTCCCCCGCGGCGGCACGCAGTTCTTCCTCGGTGATGGCCGGCGCCAGTCGCGGCAGCAACTGCTTGACCGCTGGACGGTTCAACATTTCGAGCGACTCATCCCTGCGGCCGCTGCGCACCAGCCGCAACAAAGTCCGCAGTGTGCCGCGGTTCTCGTCCGGCACGGCGCCGGCGTCGAACACGATCTTCGCCGGCTCCGAAAGCACCGACGGATCGTGCTTCGCATCGAGAAGATAGGCCATCGCACGAAAGGCCCGTTCCTCTCGGGTGGATCGGGCCAGACGAGTCATGCCCAGAAGCGAACTGCGCCCCAGTTCGCCCGGCTTGAGGTACGCCGCGATGAGGTAGAGCCGGATCGCGGTGACTCGGGCATCGGGGTCCTCCCGCTTCTCCGCCAGTTCCTCGGCATAGTCGCGGTAAGCTTCCGGTTTGGCCGGATCGAGCGCGGCGAGACGCTGAGGTTCAACGGCAATGATCAGCTCCTCGATCGCAGTGCGGGGGAACTCGCGGCGTTCCCTGCGTCCCTCCGGCGATTCCACTTCCACGACCACCTGCACGTTGTCGGCTTTGACCAGATAGCCGCGCAGCGGCGCGGTCTTTCCTTTCTCCAGCAGAATGACGGCCCGCGCCGGCGATGCCGCAAACAGCAACGCGGTGGCCAACGCTGCAGCCAGAATCGCAGGAACGCGGCGAGGGTTTCCTGCGAGGCGAGACCATGCACCCGATTGGTTCAGAAGAACCGTCCGCCGCGGTGTTCCGCACGAGAGGTGGGTCATTTGGGTTCTCCCGCCAGAAGCCACAACCGCAGCAGAGCCGACTCGCCGTCGCGAACCTGGACCATGATGTGTTCGGCCTGCCGATCGCTCCCGGCAAGCTCGTCGAGGATGGCCGCCGCCTGCGAGCGACGATCCGCGTGGCGTTCGGCCACCATCAGGCTCAGCAGGAACCCCCATTCGCGCTGCAGGAGAACGGTCAGCTGCAGATCATTCGCGGCAACGTACTCGATCGCCGTGAGACGTTGCGCAAGCTGCCCCAAACGCTCGCGTTGCAACGCAGACATTTCGCCCCGCAGTCGCGGCGAAAATTGCCCGACGAGCTGTTTCAGCACAAGGCCGGGACGATCGGCCGACGCCGAATCCGGCAGAGTAATTCCAAGCAGTTGAGATTGCGTGACATACTGCCGCGTCAGTATCTCCGACGCGGTGTTGTACGCGGTGAACGTCTCGACGACGCCGCCTGCCGCATTCGCCAGATCATCCAGCACACTTCGGAGCAACTCGATCCGTGCGGTATCGTAACCGGCGTCGCCGGCCTCCAGCGTGACCAGCCGGGGGAGTACTTTGTTTAACAGACTCTGCAGCTGCTCGCGTCGCGGCTTGGCCTTTTCGAGCTGATCCGCCAGCGCCAGCCGCAGATGCTTCCAGCGTGTCAACTGCCCGACATAGTCAAGCACTCTGGCGTGCTCGGCATCCGTCTTGGCGCGCAGCAGATACTCCGCGATCAAGTCCGCGCTGCGGGAGTCGATATCCGGCAGGCCGCTGACCGCCGCGGCAAGGCTCTCCAGCCTCATCACCCGATCCGCATTGCTCGCGTCACGGTTCTTGAGCCGTTCGGCCAGAGAACGTATCCGGTCCAGCGATCCGCCGCCGCGGCCGCCCGACGATGCAGACCCTCCCGATTCGGACTTCGCCGCCTCGCCCGCAAGCGAGGGCATTCCCTTGTCTGTCATTTCCTTGAATGTGGCCAGTCCCGACTCTTCGCGGGTCAACGCACAGGCGAGCGTGGACAGGTAATTCAGCCGCGTGATCTCGGCCAGCGTCTGTTCGTTCAGCGACGGAGAGACACTCGAAGTAGCCAGGACGGTCTTGGCCGAATCCGCGAGCGTCGACCAGCGTTCGTCGACCGTTGCTTCCGCGCCCGCTCCCAGAGCACGGCGGACTGCTGCAGCAACCGCCGCGGCGCCGTTGGACTCCGGCGTTACGCCGGCTCTTTTCAGCAGCGGCTCCGACATGAAGTTCTGCAGGTCCGCACTCTTCGTCCGTTCGTAAAGCCGCAGAAGCTTGATGACCGCCAGCGGATCGGGCGACTGGATTGTGTCGATGATCAACGTGTCATATGCATGCCAGAGATCGACGGCCGCAGTCAGCAACTCAACCAGAAATTCGGCATTCAGCCGATCCAGTTTCGACCTGTCGAGGTACAGCCTCGCCTGCGCCGAGACGGCCGCATAGGATTTACTCGCCGCCTGTGGCTGAGAACCGGCGACGGAGATCAGCAGTCGGCAGAGTTTGTCCGCCAGCGCAGCCAGGCACTCGTGTTCGGTTTCGCGGAACGGCCGTCCCGTATCCACGGGAACGCCGAGAATCTGTCCAATCGCCGACGAAAGCCGAGACGCTCTCGCCGCGTTGCCTTTCGCCTGATAGAGAGAGGCGAGAGATGCCTTGATCGCTCGGAACATCCGGTCGCAAGCTTTGGGATCTTCGCTCAGCTTCGCATCCGCGCGAGGCAGCGGCCGGAGCAACGCCGTGGCGATGCGCTGAGCATTCTCGTCCACCGGTTCCAGCGCGTAGCTGTGAGACAGTACGCGTGACAACACATCGCGTTGGGCTTCATCGGTCGGTCCCTCAAAGAACTGCTCCGCGAGCTTGTCGTAAGCCGCACGTCGCCGCTCCGGTGCCTTGGCGTCGAGTTCCCGAAACACATTCAGCAGTTGAGGCATCTCGACACGGGCATTCCCCACTGCGACCGACATGTCCGCATCCCACCACGAGTCGTCTTCTTCGGACACGGCAACCGGTCTTGCCGCGGGGACCTTCGGCTTCTCGACCACCGACGCTGGCTGACTTCCGCGAAAATGCGCCGGCAGCATGGCCCAGGTGAAGAAACCGATCACGAAGAGCACCGCGATACTCGCACCGAACAACGCGAAGTTCGTGACCCTGCGTTCCCACCTCTGGTGCGCAACTCTCGAGCCGATCAACTCGCTGACGATCGATTCGACGGCGTCGGGTGCCAACCCCCACTGTTTGCCTTCCGCGTCAATGCGATCCCGCAACTCACGCGGGAGGCGTGCGCTTTCCCCCATCAATTCGGCGACAAGCTCCCGCAGGTGGTGTTCAGCCCGCTCAACGGAAATCACCGGCAGATGACGCTCGCGCGCCGCCTCGCGAATCAGCGCGCGCACTCGATCCGCGCGCAGACCGTAGAGCATTCGCCCCTGCTCCTCGAGCGTGTGCTCGACGGCAGAGGTCAGAATGGGCGGCGAAAGTCTGGCGAGAAAACCGGCAAGGTACTCGCCGAAAGGAACCAGTCGTTCCCGCTCGGTGTCTTCTTCGTCCGAACCGCGGCGACTCTGCAGCAACGACAGAGCTTCGTCGACCTGGCGGTCGCTCAGGTTCTTCGTGCGGGCGATCGCGTTCAGCAGCACGCGGCTCTTGACGTTCACGCCGCGATGCTCCGCGAGAATAGGCACCGCCTCGTCGATGAACGCGGCGATGGCCGGGTCCATTTCCTGCCGCTGCCCCCCGCGGTCCTCGCCGCCCGCCGTATCCGGCATCGCCATCTTCTGCTCGGCCGCAACCTCGGCCACAAGGTGCCTCGCATAAACCGACGAGAGCCCGAGCGCCGTCGTCCCGTGACGCACCAGTTCCTTCAGACGATCCGCGTCCAGAGTCCGGCTCTGCTCGAATCCAAGCCGCACATAATCGCGGAATGTATCCCTCGGCTCCTTCAGCGGAGGCGGCGGCGGGGCAACCTCGTTTTCATCAAGCCGCCATCGCCTCCTCTGGTCAGCCCTCACCGCACCCGCGGCAGCAAGCGGCGGGGCTGTCGGTTCGCCCGCCTTCGCCGCGGATGACAACGGGGATGACAACGGGGGTCCGGACGGAGGTGACAGGGGCGGCTGAGTTGACGCAGGAGGCGAAGGAGTGGTGGCCGTTCGAGGCGAAGCGGATGGCAACGGCCGCGCCGAAACGGGCGGCGAAGGCGGTACGGCGACCGGTGCCGGCGCGATGGTCTTCGGAGCGGTAACCCGCTGCAGCGGTGCGGCCGGCGAGGCATTGCCCGCCAGCTGACGCAAAAGTTCGCGGGCCTGCGCGGCATCAATCCCTAAATCCTGGGCACAGGCAGCCAGTTCCACCTGGGCGGCTGGTCCGCTGCCCCGATGCCTGGCGATGATCGCGCCGGCACGGTCGAGGTATTGCTGCGCCGGCGAGGGCGCCGCGGGTCCGGCACGACGACTCGCTGTTTTGGGGGCATGCCGCGGAGGCGGCGTGAGGGCGAAGTTGCTGTCCGGCATGCTGCGCACAGCCGCGTCGCCCGCTCCGGGCACGGCAGAAGGCAGCGGCGGCGGCTTGGGCCCCGGAATTTCAAACGGCTTCAACACCCCGCGATCGCAGAGATCCTGGACGGTGCGTCGCAGCTGTTCCGGGGTGAGCTGCAATTCGTCGGCCAAAGCGGACAGTTGCCGCCACCGGGCCTCGTCAATATTCGGCCCCTGCAGCACCAGCGGCGCAGCTCGCTCCAGAAACCGCTGGATTTTCTGCTCCTCCTGCGGATCCAGTGTTCGCGGCGGTGGCTTTCGACCGGCCATAAAAACTCGCCCGACAGATTCGGTGCGTCAAGGGTATCCTGACCGTGCGAGAACCCGGGACGCCCTAAAGCGGTTCCCTCGAAAATCGTCGCGGCACGGCGTCGCACAGTACCGGGTATTGTACGCGACTCGGTCCTCTCCGGGGGATGTTCATCCCTTCCGTTCGAATTCCTGGAACCGCTCGCGCCACTTGGGAGGACCCATGTCCGGGTAAAGCAGCTTGAACTGTTCCCAAACCGGACGCGCTTTCGCCGCATCGCTGCGAAACAGACAGGCAAGCTGGTAGTACTTGGCTTCAAACCAGCTTTCAGTGTTCTTGTCGAGCCCCGCCAGCAGCGTGCGCCACGCGTTGAGTGATGGCTCGTACTTCCCCGCCTTGAAAGTCGCCAGGCCGGCGCGGCGAAGATAGTCTTTGTTGTTGGGAAACGCCGCGACCAGCCGATCCAGATGTTGCGAGGCCTCGTCAAAGCGTCCCGCATCGAAGGCAAAGCCGGCGAGCTTCGATTGAACCACCTGAGCGTTCTTGTCGCGCTGCAGCACTTCCGTCGAACTACCCAGCAACTCGCCGAGCCGCCGAAACAGCCGAACCATCTCGGCCTCGGCCGCCGCTTTGTCGGCTTCGCTCGCGGTCTTCCAGGCGGACTCGGCGGCTTTGGCCGAGGCGACAAGGCCGGGCATTTCGTAAGGCGTCCCCGCTGCGTTGGCGGCCAGCCAATCCGCATGTTCCCGGCGCTGCTTCGAGTCACTGGATACCCCGGCATCCTGCAGGCGGCGGTAGTGGTATTCGGCTGCGGCAACCGACTTGGCAGGCAGCGACTTCACCAGCGGCGCGGCCTGATCGAGATATCCCCGAGCGCGCGGCGCATCGCCGAGTTGCATCGACACGTCGGCGCCGATCAGACAGGCTCTCACCCGGCGTTCGACATCCGCCTCCTTCGCCGCCGCCGCGAGATACTTGTCGACCGCCCCGAGCGTCTGTGCGGCCAAAGGCTGTTTTGCGTCAGCCGTCGCTCCACTCCATTTTCGATGCAGCATCAACACGATATCACTGCGGGCGTTGAGATAGTTCGGGGAATCGGGAGGCGTCGCCTCGAGACGGGCCAGCGACTCCTCGGGAGACATCAACTGCGACTGGAGTTTCCCCAGATAGTAGTCGGCTCGTTTTGCGTATTCGTGCTCGGGAAACTCCCGTTTCACCACATCCAGAGCCGCGATCGCGGAGGCGTTGAAACGGGCCTGCTTCTTCGCCAGTCCCGCATAGGAGACAAACGCCATCCACGCCGCCTGCACCGCGGACTCCTGCTTGGCTGCCTGCAGACCGGCAACCGACTGCTCGAAATTCCGCGCGGCAGCTTCGAGGTCGTTGAGCCGATACGCGCACCAGGCGGCGATGAAACGGCACTGGGCCGCGCTTCCCACGTCCTGCTTCGCCTGCTCGTCGGCCAGCGCGTCGGAGAGTTCCTTGAGCGCCGCCTGATAGTCCTCGGGAGCACGCGAGCGTTCCGCCTTCTCGAACAGCCCCTGCCCCCTGGCCCATCGCAGGTAGAATCCCCCTGCGACGCCCGGGTCGATGGAATACTGTTCCAGCAACTCGCGCACGATCTGGGTCTGCCGCAGTTTGGAAAGTCCGGTCAGACCCAACTTCACCAGTTCCTGGGATTGAGGAGCGGGTACCGGCGGATCGCCGAACGCGGCGCGGATCAGGCTGACACAGAAGCTCACTTTGCCCTGAGTGGCGCTGCCGGTGAATGACGCGACTCGCTGTTGAGCGAACTGCAGAGCCGCATCGTACTGGCGACCGACGATCAGCGACTCGAACCGGAAGTACGGCAAGAGTTCCCTGATTTCGGGACTCGCGCCGGACTGCTCCAGCAGGTCAAAACACTTCGCGCTGCCTTTGACGTTCCCCAAACCGGCTTCGCAAAGCCCAAGGCCCACCAGCGCACGGGCCCGCCACACGGAATCCAGCCCGAGCCCGTCCGCCTGCACTTCGCTGTAGTCGGACTCGAGGGCGAGGATTCCCCGAAACAACTCGGCCGCCTTTTCCATCCGGGACCTGGTTTCCGCCGCCGGCGCGAGTCGGGCCGCATAATAGCCGGACCACGCCAGGAAATAGGTCGCACGGCCCGCAACCGCGAGGATCCGAGAGTACTCGGCCGAAGCGGTCTCCCTCGCATCGCCGTCAGGGAGCTTGTCGATTTCCGCCTGGAGTCGCTCGAGAGCAGCGTTCAGTTCCCTGCGGCGCTGATCCAGAGGCGGGGCGATGCGTGCGAGAATGGCCGCTGCTTCGTTTCGCGATGCCGCAGCCGCACCGGGAGACTGGCTTCCGCTGATCAACTGCTCGGCCCGCTGGTAATCGGCCTGCAGCAGCATCACCTCCAGCGCGGGCGTCTTGGCCGATGGCACCTTGGCCGTCAGCTTGTCAATTCTCGCGAGAATCCCATCATATTTCGGCTTATCCGCAGCGTTGGCAATCAACTCCGTGGCATACGAGTCGGCCAGCCGCAACGCGATCCGCTTGCGGTCTTCGTCATTCGAAGCCGATTCCAACTGCTGTTCTTCGTACAGCGTCTGCAGTTCAACCAACCCCAGCCTGGTCAGAAATTGTTCGAAGCGGGTTTCGTCCTCAGCCGGGGCGGCGGCCTGAACCGATGAGGTGGCGGCGAGCCATCCGGTCAGCAGACACAGCGCCAGCGGGTATCGCAGCAATGCGATAGCGCTCGACTCTCCGCGCGGATTGGGTTGAGGCCTAGTCGATCGGAACATACGCAACCGACAGAAAACGGGCATCTTTGCAGGATTGAATCGCCGCCGCCGCCATTTCAAAGGGCGCCCCGTCGCTGACGCGGACGTATGCGCCGTCAATCTTGTTTGGGAACTTGCGAAGAAGATCGGTCAACTCGCGCGCGGTCGTCAGTTCGCGACTGCCGACGCGGTACACATACCCGCTGCCGACGCGGGTGATCTCGACAATCGCCGGCTCCAGATCGCTCGAAGCGGCGCGGCCCGACGGCCGCTCCTTGATCGCCGAATCCAGATCCCGCTCGATGGTCATGAACCCGCCGGTCGTCATGAAGAAGATCAGGAGCAAGAACGTCATGTCGATCATGCTCGTCATGGCAAGCTCGATCTTGCGATCCCGCTGGACTCCGCGGCTCGTCAGTCTCATCACGACACCTCCCGGAGGACTTCGTCACCCCTCCCCGACGCTCATCTACTGGGAACCTCCACGCCGACGCGGATCTGGTGCACGCCGAGTTTGGCCAGGGCCGATACGACCTGATTCACCATGCGGCTCGTCCCGCGATGATCGGCCCGCACCAGCACTTTCACACGGGAACGGTCCCCGCCGAGGCGGCGGATCTCTTCCGATACCATTTCGACCACCCCGGCGACCGTGCGAGGCTCGTTGGTCACGATGATCTGGCCGTCACGGGTGATGTTGATGGTGATCGCACTCTCCTGCTGGTCCTCCGTGCCCGAGAGCTTCGGCAGTTCGAGCAGTTCCTTATTCACGCGAGTCATGTGCGGCACGAGCATGAAAAAGATCAGCAGCTGAAACACGACGTCGATCATGGGCGTCATGTTCAGTTCGGGCAGCGGCGTTGCGCGACGTTTGCCTAATCGCATCGTTCCCTCGCCATGGCATCACGGGATTCCAGGCAGCGCGAACTCACGCTTTCCTGCGACTGAGCGGCATGAGCACCTGTTCGACCCGCTTGCCGGCCTCGGCGACCAGCGAATCGATGCGGCTGCGAAAATAAGTGAAGACCATCATCGTGGGAATCGCGACCACCAGCCCTTCCACGGTTGTCACCAACGCCTCGCTGATGCCGCTGGCCAACTGGTCGGGCCGCGCCATGCCGCCGGTCGCGGCAATCACGTTGAATGCCCGGATCATGCCGGTCACCGTACCCAGCAGCCCGAGCATCGGAGCCACAGTACCGATCACCCCGAGATACTCCGTCTTGCGGTACAGCCTGGCCGTCTGATCCTCGCCGGCTTCCTCGGCCGCCGCCTTGTATTCGGCGAATCCGAATTCCGAACCCTTGTAACGTTCCAGCCCCGCCAGCACCACGTGCGAAAACAGGCACTGGTTCGCAGGCTCGCAGCAAGCCTCGATCGCCTCGTCGGTCTTGCCCTGCTTGATCAGGTCGTCCAATTCCTGGACCACGGTTTCCGGCATGATCACGCTCTTGCGAATCGTCATGCCGTGTTCGACGATCAGCCCTACGGCGACCATCGACAGGACGATGATCACCGCCCCGACGGGCCCACCCTGCCTGATGGTATCCAGCAGGTTCTGCGGCTGCTTCGGCGCGGGTGCCTCTCCCGTCGCAGCCGAATCGCCCGCGGCCGATTCCGCAGCGGGTGGAGCGGCGGGCTCGGAAAGCTCCTCTTTGCTCGCCTCGGCCGGCTCCGCGGCGCGCAGCACGCGCGAACGCGGAACCCACGAATCGAACATCGCTACTACGCCCAGCGCCATGAGCAGGATACCGCCGGCGCGAACAAGCCTGTTTGACTGGGGCCAGTTGGATAAGGGCCCAAGGGAACGATTTTGTCGGCTCATGGAGTCTCCTTGTCCGCTCCGGAATCAGGTGCCGCCTCGGAAGACGCACCGGGCGCAACGCGTTCGGCAAACGAAGTGTGAGGATATTTTTCCAGCAGCTCTTTCCGCACCGCAACGCTGCCCCGCAAGTCCTTCAGCTCCGAAAGAACCTGCATCGACCGATACAGCGCGGCTGCGGCAAGATCGGGTTGGGATGTGCCGTAGATCGCCGGGATCCGCAACAGGTCAAGCAATCCGGCTTGCCGCTGGCTGACGTCGGCCGAACGAGTCCGTGCCGTCCCCAGCCAGTAAAGTGCCACCGGCTTGCTGCTCTCGTCGTAGCCCGCCCATCGCGGGGACAGCCGCTGAATCACCTGATCCGCGCGGCCTGCCTGCATGTCCCGCTGCGATTCCACGATTTCACGCAGATTGCCCAGCTCAGGTGTTGTGGCAGTCATCGCCGAAAGCACTCGATTGGCCGAATCGACCTGTCCGGCGGTCAGAGCCAGAGTCGCGAAATAGATGTTCACGCCGTCCGGCCGCGGTTTGCGCATCCGCGTGATGGCCGCAAAGGCAGCTGGTATGGCCTTTCCGGCCGCCTGCTCGTCAAACCAGACAGGAAGCAGTTCCTTGGCCAGCCCCGTTGCAGGATCGCAGGCCAGATGCCGCTGCCCCGGCAACGCATTCTCGGCGCCAGGATGACGTCGCACGTATTCCAGGCACCGCAGATAAGGATCCAGGGACTCTTCGCGACGCCCTGAAGCAAGCCGGGCCCACATCAGTGCCTGGGCCACCATATAGGCAGCCGGGCTGTCCCGGTCGGCATAACGCGCATAGATTGCCTCGGCATGCGGAAGCAGCCCGCGATAGTCTCCGACAGACAGCCGCTGACGGATCCGGTAAAGCGGTTCGCCGACTTCCGTCAGATATCGGTCGAAGTCCGCCTGCTGGCTGTCAGCAACCTTGCCCTTCTCGACTTCGTCCCAGCCCAGAACCGAACCGTCATCAAGGCGCACGCCGTCCTCATCCAGCCCGCTGACCGTGCGATCGGTCAGGATCTTCAGATTGCGCAGCACGATGCGGTCTGCCGCCTGCGCCGCGACCGCAGACCCCAGCGCGACAAGAACGACGATTCCCTCGATCCACTTCGAGGTACAGCGACGGTAGAAACCGGTGCAAGTCATGAATTTGCAGATCAGACACGGCCCCTTGTGCCCCGGCTCGAAAGATGAATCGCCCCAGGGACCACAGGTGAATTGTACCGAAGTCTGATCGCAGTCAACAGAGAACGAACGCTTGCACCGAGGAAGCAGCGGAAATCCGAAATGCCGTCAGTCAATGAAGGAATTACAACTGAAGGCCTGATCCCATCACGGAACCCCAGCAAATAACCCAGGTTCCCAGCACCCGTGCCAGCGGCCAGCTATCAACTGCTTGCGCGACTTGCAGAACTCGAGCGGCCCCTGGCCAAATGAAATCAATGCATCCAATGACGCGGAGCAACAACCCATACGGCCGCGTGCGGCAACAGGCCGCGAGAGGACCGGTCGCTGCCACCTGCGATGGAAACTGCGGCCTCGGAAGCATCGCCGCTGTGCCGCCACGGAGTGGACTTGATCACGGCGGGAACAGCCTCATTCCAGGTTGTCGAGAACCCTGCCCGGGATTCCCGCAGACTTTGAAACGCGTGATACCCGACCAGCGGCGTACCGAGAATCAGCCATACAACGCAAACGACGCCGAACGTATCCACGGTGGCCGCACTAAGGGCTTGGCAAAACATCTTCATTAAATTGGCTCCTGCGATATGCTCAAGACCCGGAGCAGACGGGCCGGCGTCCTTGCCTGACAACCACTTAAAGAGCAAGTGCCGTGCCGAAGCTTGCCGGCCTCTTACCCTTGGGCCGTCAATCCGAAGCGGGCTAACGGTTTGTGCGTTGTGCGACTGCCTGACGTATCGATGGGTTGGATTGTATAACTGACACATGCTTGCGTCGAAAATTCAACTTACGACCCGCACCTCCGCGCAAGACGCTCGGTCTCTCACGTCCCGAGGAAGCAAAGGGCGCCCATGTCTCCCGAACCACTCACGCGCGACCAGCTTGCCAGTCTTTACCTCGATCAACTGCAGTTCGATCCCTACCCGGTGCAGGAAGAGTCGTTGCTTGCCTGGTTCAGTTCGGAGCGGGGCGTGCTGACCTGCGCGCCGACGGGCACAGGCAAGACCCTGATCGCAGAAGCAGCTTTGTTTGAGGCCCTGCATCTCGGCAAGCGTGCTTACTACACGACGCCTCTGATCGCGCTGACGGAACAGAAGCTGGCCGAAATGCAGCAGGCCGCGGTGCGCTGGGGATTCCACGCCGAGGATGTGGGACTGGTGACGGGCAATCGCCGGGTGAACCCCGATGCGCCGATCCTTGTCGTGGTCGCCGAGATTCTGTTCAATCGGCTGCTGCACCAGCAGGAATTCGCTTTCGACGATGTCTGGTCGGTCGTGATGGACGAGTTCCACAGCTTCAACGATCCGGAGCGGGGCATCGTCTGGGAATTCACACTGGGGCTGCTCCCTCCGCACGTGCGGCTGCTGTTGCTCTCCGCCACGGTAGGAAACGCCTACGAGTTCGTCAGCTGGATGCGGCGGACTCATCAGCGGTCTCTGGAGCTGGTGCAGAGCAACGAACGCAAGATCCCGCTGACATTTCACTGGGTGGGCGACATGCTGTTGACCGAGCAACTCGAGTCGATGGCCGAGGGTGACGAATCGACGCGGCGACTTCCGGCGCTGGTCTTCTGCTTCAATCGCGAAGAGTGCTGGAATGTCGCGGAACAACTGAAGGGCAAGAAGCTGCTGCAGCCCGGTCAGCAGGCGCAGCTGTCGAAGGAAATCGAGGAACATGACTGGTCGCAGGGAGCGGGCCCCAAGCTCAGACAGATTCTTCAGCGGGGCGTGGGAGTGCATCACGCGGGCGTGCTTCCCAAGTACAGGCGGCTGGTGGAAGACCTGTTTCAGCGCAAGCTGCTCTCCGTTTGCGTCTGCACGGAAACGCTGGCCGCGGGCATCAATCTTCCGGCTCGCAGCGTTCTGCTTCCGAGTCTGATGAAGGGGCCGGCCGAGAAACAGAAACTGATCGATGCGAGTTCCGCACACCAGATGTTCGGACGCGCGGGGCGACCGCAGTTCGACACGCAGGGTCACGTCTTCGCGATGGCTCATGAAGACGACGTGAAGATCCTTCGCTGGCGTGAGAAGTACGACCAGATCCCCGAAAACACCAAGGACCCGGGGTTGATGAAGGCCAAGAAGGCCCTCAAGAAGAAGATGCCGACACGGCGGGCCAATCAACAGTACTGGACCGAGAGCCAATTCACGAAGATGACGACAGCGCCGCCGGCCCGCCTGGCCAGCCGCGGACCGCTTCCGTGGAGGCTGCTCATGTACATGCTCGACGCGTCGCCGGAGGTCGAGCCGATCCGGCAGCTGGTCGGCACTCGGCTGATGGACAGCAAGCATCTGGATGCGGGACAGCCTCAACTGGATCGCATGCTGCTCACACTCGCGCGGGCCGGGTACGTCGAACTGGATCCGCCTCCGCCCGTCGCCCCCGACGCCACTGCCGGCTCTTCCGGCAGCGGGACTCCAGGCGGCGGGCCGGAAGTTGCGGCGCCGCCGTACCGGCCGCTGCGTGCTCGCCCGACAGACCAACTGTCCAAGCTGCTGCATTTTCGCGGCGTCAATCCGCTGTACGGCGTCTTCCTGATCAACCACCTGGGCATCGCGGACCGGGCCGAGCGCATCCAGGCGATGGAGAGCATTCTTGAGATTCCGTCGTCCGTGGGCCATTTCGTACGGGTACCAGGTCCCGATGAATTGCCCCCCGGGCCGCTTGCGACCACGCGACTGGACATTCAACTGCTCCAGCTCGGCCTGGCTACCGCCGAACAGCTCGGCGCGGGCGAGGCCCCCGACGAGGATCCCCGGCGCCGGGCTTTCTACGAAGATGAAAGGCCGCGGCCGCTGACACTGGCCGAGAAACTCCGTCTGTTGTTCGACTTCGATTTTCCGGGAGTGCACGGAGTCAGCACGTATTCCGTGTGGGCGGCCGGCGAACTGCTCGAATACGGCGGGGATTTCAATACGTACGTCACGAGCAAACGACTGCAGAAACAGGAGGGCATCGTCTTTCGCCACCTGCTTCGGCTGATCCTGCTGTTGCGCGAATTCGAGTCGCTTTGCCCGTCCGACACGACGCCCGAGGAATGGGAGGCCGATCTGGACGATATCGCTGACCGCCTGATCCACTGCTGCCGCCGCGTCGATCCGTCCAGCACGGACAAGGCGCTCGAACAAGCGGCGATGGCCACGGAGTTCTGACCGGGGAGGCCAACGGCGGCGTTACTTCGTCGGCCCGCCGAGCGGGTTGTCGGAAGCCGGACGCTGACGCGACTGATCCAGACGCGTCTCTTCGCGAACGATCGTCTCGATCGTCGATTGACGGGGCGATTCGGGCAGCGAGGGAGGCGTGCCGCCAGGCGATTCGGGAATCAGCTTCGCCGTCGAATTCGGCTTGCCCCCCGACTTCTCCTGCTTCATCGCAAATCGCTTCTTTGCGAGATTGACGCGAGCGGACAGCACCGATCGGAAACTGAACGACACCGCCTGGCGTTCAGCCATCGGCTGCAGGTACCGAATCACTTCGCCGGCCGTCTGGATGCGGTTCTTGGGGTGCTTGGCCATCATCTTGGTAACGATCGCCGCGAGCCTTGGCGGAATGTCGGTGCGAAGTTCCTGGACGGGTCTGGCCTGCTTTTTCAGATGCGCCCGCAGTTTCTTGGCGGTGGTGTCGTAAGGAAACGGCACCTTGCCGGTCAACGCGAAATAGAGCGTGCAGCCGAGACTGTAGAGGTCGGCGCGGTGATCGATCTTGTAACTGTCGACATATTGTTCCGGCGAGATATAGTCGGCCGTTCCCAGACGGTTCTGGCCGAAGATCATCGCCATCGAGAACTCTTCGTCGTTCTCGTCCACCATCGCGAGGCCGAAATCCAGTATCTTCACGGTGCCGTCGGCCGTGATGAGCAGGTTTTCGGGCTTGATGTCGCGATGTATGAGCCCTTGCCCGTGAGCATATTCAAGCGCTGTCGCGGCCTGCATCACGATATCGCAGGCCTGATGCCAGTCGATCCTCCGCTTCAGCACCAGCAACTCGAACAGATTGATCCCGCGCACCAGTTCCATCACGACGTAGTGGATCGTGCCGTAGATATCCTCGGACCTGCGCAGGGCGTGCGTGCGAACGATGTTCGGGTGGTTCAACCGCATTCCGGCCTGCGCTTCCAGCTGGAAGCGAGCCAGCGTACCCGAATCGCGGCGGCACTCGTCCGGCAGCACCTTCAGCGCCACTCGCCATTTCGTTTCGATCTCTTCGGCGATGTAGACCCAGCCCATCCCGCCGGCGCCGAGCACCTCGAGCAACTTGTAGCCGTCGATGACCAGCCCGCGCGGATTGCCATCAAGCAGTCGCTGGGCCTGGAATCGCGTGAGAAAACCGTCTTCGACCAGCACGGCAGCGATCGATTCGGGGGTCGGGTCGGCCAATTGCGAGATTGTGATCGCGGCGTCCTTAAGGTCGTCCACCGCGAGCAGACGGCTTCGCTGAAGCTGTACGAGAAAATCGTGCGTAGGCCGGGAAACCGCCATACCAGATGCCCAATTGAAGAAGCCGCCGGCCGGTTGGTACTCGGTCCTGTGAGATAAGGCCAACCGTTGCCTTCTATTCTAGCTGCGTTCCCCAAATGATTCATCAGGGGAATTCCGAAATGCCGCGGTGACGCCGCACCGGATGAACAGCCCGGTTCCGTCGGTCGCCGGACTTTGCGCGAAATACGAACATCCTGACGTTTAAATCCACAGGACTCCCGACCGCAGCACGTGGCCCCTATAATTCTACCGCCGTCCGCATTCCGCGGATGGCCGCATTCCGAAGCGAAATCGATCCGCAACTGCGATTCCCTTCCTCTGGCCAGAATGTCTTGAGAGGCCGGATTTCCTCGAGATGTTGGCATCAGGGCGATCGCGCGCGGCGTTTCCAAGGTGACCAAACTCGCATGACGAATCCGCCCGCAGCCGGCCGATTTGCCCCGAACCCGGGGCTCGACGCTCTGCTCCGCATACCTCCGCGAGTGCCCGACGCGGCGGATCCGCAGCCCGCTCCACTGCCCTTGCCGATGTCCGCCGCCGAGGCTACTGCGCGGGGGTGGGATGAGCTGGATGTGGTCTTCGTCACCGGAGATGCGTACATCGATCATCCCAGCTTCGCCATGGCAATTCTCGGACGCGTGCTGGAAGCAGCCGGTTATCGCGTGGGAATGGTCGCCCAGCCGGACTGGCAGTCCTGTGCCGAATGGCGGCAGTTCGGACGGCCTCGGCTGTTCTTTGCGATCAGCGCCGGCAACATGGACTCGATGATCAACCACTACACGGCCAACAAGAAGGTCCGCAACGACGATGCTTACTCGCCCGGCGGACGGATCGGCACGCGGCCCGATCGCGCGACGCTGGCCTATTGCCAGAGGGCTCGCGAGGCATTTCACGGCGTGCCGGTAATTGCCGGCGGAGTCGAGGCTTCGCTGCGCCGCCTGGCACACTATGACTACTGGAGCGACCGGGTCCGCCGCTCGATCCTGCTCGATGCGAAGGCCGACCTGGTGGTCTTTGGAATGGGTGAGGACGCGATCCTCGAGATTGCCGAGCGACTCGCATCGGGGCAGAGCGTTCGGGACCTGCGCGACATGCGGGGAGTAGCTTATGCCATGGGCGCATCGGAGTCGCCGCCCGATGACGCGGTCGTGCTTCCCTCGCACGAAGACGTTTCCCGCGACAAGATGCTGTTCGCCGAAGCCACTCGGACAATTCACAACGAAACCAATCCTTTCAACGCACGCCGCCTGGTGCAGTGGCACGGCCGTCAGGCCGTCGTCTGCAATCCGCCCCGGTTCCCGCTTCCCAAGGCGGCGATGGACCGCATTTACGGTCTGCCGTACACGCGGCGGCCGCACCCCCGTTACCGCGAGAACATCCCCGCCTTCGACATGATCAAGGACTCCGTCACGATCATGCGGGGCTGCTTCGGCGGATGCACGTTCTGCTCGATTACCGCCCACCAGGGCCGCATCATCCAGTCGCGGAGCCGCCAGTCGATCCTGCAGGAAATCCGCCACATGGCCGAGGATCCGCAGTTCAAGGGAGTGGTCAGCGATATCGGCGGCCCGACCGCCAACATGTACCAGATGCGATGCAGCCGCCCCGAAGTCGAAGCCGTCTGTCGTCGGCAATCGTGCGTCCATCCGACAATCTGCAAGCTGCTCAATACCGACCATGGGCCGCTGATCCAGTTGATGAAAGCCGCGCGCAACACGCCGGGCATCAAGAAAGTGCTTGTTTCCAGCGGAATACGCATGGATCTCGCCAACGGCTCGCCCGAATACCTGCATGAACTGGCCAGCCATCACGTGGGCGGTCTGCTCAAGGTCGCGCCCGAACATACGGACGAAGACGTGCTGCGACTCATGAGAAAACCGGATTCCAGAGAGTTCGAGAAATTCAGCCGGCGATTCGCCCGGGAATCCCAGCGCGCCGGCAAGAAGCAGCATCTGGTTCCTTACTACATCGCCAGCCATCCCGGCAGCGACCTGAGCGCGATGGTCGACCTCGCCGTTTTCCTCAAACGAAACGGATACCGGCCCGATCAAGTCCAGGACTTTATTCCGGCTCCGATGGATGTCGCGACGGCCATGTATTACACGGGGATCGACCCGTTCACACGCAAACCGGTCGCGGTCGCTCGAAATCTGCGGGACCGCAAGATGCAGCGGGCGCTGCTGCAGTTCTTCAAACCCGAGAACTACTTCGAGGTGCGGCAGGCCCTCGAGCAGGCGGGGCGCGAAGACCTGATCGGCAGCGGGTGCGACTGCCTGATTCCCGCCAAGCCTCCGCAGGCGGCGCTAATCCAACGCCGCCAGCGCGAGAATGCTCAACTGCGGGGCGAGCACGTCCGTTCGCCGCAAAAGCAGGCCAGGCCCCCCAGGGCCCGGAAGAAACAGTCTCGGCATGCACCGGGCCCCGGTTATCGTCCGGACACCCGAAAGGCCAGGCCGAAACCGAAAGACCGGCCATCGTGACGCCATGAATCGAAAAGCTTCTTGCGTCCGCGCATTCGCTCGGCGGCCCGAGCGGATATAATAGAGGCGGTTGAGGTTGATTCGGCGACTTTTCGGTTCCGCTAGCGAGAACCGTCTGGTCGATGGGGCTGTTCAGATCTTCCCTTCTTTCTCCGCGAACAACAGCCATGACCCTGAAACTCCGAGTGCTGCATGGCAAACTCCAGAACCGTGAAGGCGAGAATGCCGGAATGGAAGTCCGCGTGCGCGGTCCGGTGTTTGTGATCGGCAGCGATTCCGATTGCTCGATGTGCTGCCGCAGCCGGTCGATCAGCCCGCACCACTGCGAGATCCGCATGGAACCACAGGGCGCGGTGGTCCGCGATCTGTACAGCGGCACGGGCACCTTCGTAAACGACGAGCGAGTCGACCACGAACGGGTGCTGGAGGCAGGCGACCGCTTGCGAGTCGGCCGAATTGAATTCTCAGTGATCGTCGAGCAGGTCGGCGCTCCAACCGTCAACGATCGCTTGCGATCGCAGAAAGCCAAACCCGACGCCGTCGCGGAATACATCAGCGATCTGCTGTTCGAGGAAGACGAGAAAGAGCGCAACCGGCGTTTCGAAGACCCCGAAACCCGCCGCTTCAAGGTGGAAAACGCCGGCTCCAAGGCCAAAGAAGACGACGCGAAAACCGCAAGCACCGAGGCGGAACCGACCAAGAAGTTGACGCGTCCGGCCAAAAAGCCCCCGACAAAACTGCCTTCCCCCCCGCCGTTCAGCGCTTCCAGCAGTGAAAAAGCAGCGGAAGAGACGCTGAACCGGGTCTTCTTCAAAGGCAAACGCTGAGCCGACCGTCCCCGCGACGCTCCGCAACCCAAGCTGCGACAACGGTTCGCAGGTCCCGGTACCGATGCAGTGGCCGGAACAGCATCGAAAAACCTCACTGCCAAAAACTGCGGCTGTCCCCTTTTCGATCGGCCTCTCCGCGGTGAAACTCACGCCTGAAGTAACGCGAGACGACGGGTCTTCAGCGAGGAGGACAGAGGCCGTGTACGACAAGCAAGCATTGGTGGCGATCCTGCGGGAAAAAGCTCTTCGGTTCGGCGATTTCACACTCGCCTCCGGCAAGAAGGCGTCTTTCTATCTCGATTGCCGCAAAGTGACTCTCGATTCGCGAGGCGCCAACCTGATTGCCGAAGGCATGCTTGACCTGCTCGGAGCCTCGATGCCCGATGCGGTGGGCGGAATGGCGATCGGCGCGGATCCGATCACCGCGGCCGTCATCACCGTTGCCGGGCAGAGAGGCCTTCACATGAAGGGCTTCATTGTCCGCAAGGAAGCCAAATCGCACGGGACGGGACGCGATGTGGAAGGTCCGGTGGAAAAGGGAGACCGCGTCTACATCGTCGAGGACACGGTGACCACCGGAGGCAGCTCACTGCTGGCCATCGAAAAGGCCGAGGCGGCCGGCCTCCAAGTGCTGGGCGTGCTGGCAGTAATCGATCGCCTTGAGGGCGGGCGTGAAGCGTTTGCCGCACGCGGCTACTCGCTCCAGACTCTGCTGACGGTGCGGGATTTCGGAATCGAGCCGGCCGCCGGCTGAACGAAGCCGACCGCCGATGAAGGCGGCATTTCCGGCCTAATCGCGACAACAGTTTTCGTCGGCAACATCCGATAACATTCGATGCCCGAGGTTGCAGGGCCTTCGTTCTCTGTCCGCGATTCCTCTGCGGCACGGGCCGTCGGAACGCTTGCTATTCGCGCAAAGTCCAGCGGGAGCGGGTCATTCACCCGGCGCGGCCGCACCGCTGTGGCCGGCGGTCCTACCGCCCTGTGGGTATTCCATGGAATCGTCGCTGCATCGCCAGCTGAAAGAACTGTACGCCGACCGCGGGTCGCAACTCGAGGCCCGGCTGGATCAGTATCGAATTGACGTGATCTGCGACGGCGAGTTGATTGAAATCCAGCACGGCTCGCTGGCGGCGATCCGCGATAAGGTCCGCCGACTGCTCGAATCGCACCCCGTGCTCGTGGTCAAACCGATCATCGTCCGCAAACAGCTCATTCGGCAGGACGCCCGGGGCGGATCGGTGATCAGTCGCCGCCAAAGCCCGAAACGAGGAACGATACTTGATCTGTTCCACGAACTGGTTCACTTCACGCGGGTGTTCCCGCACGAGAACCTGGCACTTGAAGTCCCTCTGATCGACGTCGAAGAATTGCGGTTCCCGGGACATGGCCGGCGGCGACGGCGGCGGGACAACGACCATCAGGTCGAAGACCAGAGACTGACGCATCTGCACCGCATCCACCGCTTCCGCACCGCAACCGATCTGAAGCGATTGCTCCCCGACGCACTGCCGATGACCTTTCACACAGGCCAGTTGGCCGAGTCGCTGGGAATCGCTCGCTGGGTCGCTCAGCGGGTGGCCTACTGCCTGCGGCAAACGGGTGCCGCGACTGAAGTCGGCAAAGAGGGCAACTCGAGACTGTACCGTCTCTGCGGATAGAGACGTTCAACTCCTGGATTCGCCGCGCAGGTGTGCACGAGCGAACCGGACAGTTTGGAATTACTGCAGCGCGCGCATGGACCGCACCAAAAAAGCGCATGTCATACACACATCGACGGCTCAGTCGCCTTAAGCGCGGGCGCGGGCTTTGGTGCGGGCTTCTCGGAGTCCGCGGCTCAGGATATCGCGCAGCAAGGGCGAATAGTCTTCGTACTTGGTGCGATCGGGCGGCCCGTCGGTGTACTGATAAATCGCGTCGCGGGGCTTTTTGCCCAGAGCCAGCAACGTGGAACTGACCGTTCCGCGATCGCGGTCGCGAATCACCATGCCGGGGCGTCCGGGGGCTGAAGCGGGACGAGCAAAGACCTTGCTGGCCACCGCGAGGAATTTCACTGGGGAATCAAGCGTTTGCAGGGTCAGCAATCGCTGCGCCAGCTTCACTCGCTCGTCGCGGGTGTCGTTGAGGTCCCCGTTGCTGATGATGCTCAGCCCTTCCTCCAACTCAACCGCTTCGTAATCATCGCCGCCGTGGACGATCCAGCCGCTTTCCGAGTCGGCAATCACGAAGTTCACGCCGTCATATTTGCCGCTGGAGAGTTCATCCAACGCCATGTCAACGGCCCGTTGCGACGACCCGCACCGCAACAATTCGCGGCACAGCGTTCCGCGCGACTCAGGGCGCGGCGGCGGGGACAATTTCGGCCGATTGCATGCCGCGACAAACAATCCATGCTGATTGACACCCAGCCACGTCCCGCCAGCCTTCTGATCTGAACCGCTCAACACGCGGGGCTTGCCGGATTGTATCGATGGCGGCAAAGAAGCCCGCTCAAACAGTTCTTCTCGATTGGCTGCAACCAAGATTGGCGTCTCGGACACCAGTTGGTACTGAATGGCAAGGATGCACATGTGCAGACTCTCAAGCAAAAAGGCTTTCGGCAACCAGGCCGCACCGTGTTCTTCCGTCCCCTCTTGCAGGCAGGAAGCCCCTTCACGGTCAGACCAATGTAAGCGGATTCCCAGCGCGATAACACCCCTCCTAAGGGTGGCTAAGTCGAGTTTCTAAAGCCGTCCAACACTACAAAACCAGCGGTGCAAAGGGATTCAATCTTGTGAAAGACTTTCCCAAGTTCTAACTTGATGTCTTAGTCCTCTCCCCTTTGCTCCTTTTGCTGGAGCACAACGGCTGGGGCACAGCGAGACAGACATGGTTCGTATTGGCATTGTTGGGGCCGGCGCGGTCAGCGACTACCATCATGTGCCGGGCATTCGGCTTGATTCACGCGCCGAACTGGTTGCGGCGTGCGACCAGGACCGTGCGCTGCTGGAACGACGCCGGAAAGATTGGCAAATTGATCACATTACGATGGATTATCGGGAGATCTGCGCCGACCCCGACGTCGATGCGATCATCATTGCAACTCCCAACTGCACCCATTTGCCGATAAGCCTCGAAGCGGCGGCCAACGGGAAGCACATCCTCTGCGAAAAGCCGCTGGGACTGAATGCGGAAGAAGTTCGCCGGATGTACCACGCGGCCAGAGACGCCGGCGTGGTGCACATGACGGCGTTTACCTATCGCTTCGCCCCCTCGATGCGGTATCTCAAATCTCTCGTGGCAACGGGACAGCTGGGAGAACCAAGGCACTTTCGCAGTCAACGGTTCCTGGACTGGCCCGAAACCAGTTGGGGCTGGCGTCAGTACAAGGCCCAGGCGGGCGCCGGCGACCTGTTCGACATGACGATACATCGCCTGGACTTCGCGATCGATCTCGTCGGGCCGCTGCAGCGAATAAGCGGTGCAGTGGCTCGGTTTGCGCCGCGGACCGTCACACGGGAGGGCACTGCGTGCGCCCCCTCGGAAGTCGACGATTGGTCCTGCCTGATCGGCGAGTTTCAATCGGGCTGCGTCGGAGTCTGGGAAGGCACGACGCTCGCGAAAGGATACGGATTGAACGGTTTTGGGCACGAGTGGGCGGAGATTAACGGATCCGAAGCGTCGGCCGTGTACCGATTGCACGAACCGAACACACTGCTGCTGGGCCGCAGCGGCCATGACCTGGCGCCGGTGCCCGTTCCCCCAGAGTTTCTTGCACCGACCGGCAGTCCGCGAGACCCTGCCGTGGGCGAGCCCGCCCGAGTTTTCCGTTATGATCTTGTTTGGGAATTCGTCTCGGCGATCGTCGAACGGCGCCCGGCGAACCCCAGCTTCTATGACGGTTTGCGGGCGCAGGTGGTTGCCGATGCCGTATTAAAGTCGCACGCGCAACGCACCTGGGTAGACATCCCCGACGAACCCCGTTGACCTCCTTAGTTAATCAAACACCTTAGTCGACCCCCGCCTCCCTTGTCCTGCCTTCACCGACTGCCCCGACTAGAAAGTTAACATGGCCACGGCTGTGGAAAGCACTAAGACATTGCCTAGTTCGCGACCCGGTCACGATGTCCGCACTCTGACGGGTGTGCAGGTGTTGTCGATCGGCTCGTATGCCCCCGAACAGCGAGTATGCAACGAGGACCTTGCCGCGTTAGGTTACGACGACCAGTGGATTGTGCAGCGGACGGGCATTCGCGAGCGGAGGCGGGCACCGGCGGAGATGGCGACAAGCGATCTGGCCTGGGAAGCTTCGCGACGTTGCCTGGATCAGGCAGGCGTTTCCGCCTCGGACGTCGATCTGGTTATCGTTGCAACGGTGACGCCCGATTCACCGATGCCTTCCACGGCATGCCATCTGCAACGGATGCTGGGAACGCGCGGACCGTCGATGGACGTGAACGCAGCCTGTTCGGGCTTCATTTATGGCCTGATTACTGCCGCTCAGTTCATCCGGACCGGCTGCAGCCGTCGCGCCCTGGTCGTGGGCGCGGAGACAATGACACGGATCGTTAATCCGGCCGACAAGAAGACCTATCCCCTGTTCGGCGACGGAGCGGGCGCGGCACTCCTTGGCGCAGGCAGCAGTGAACAGGGGTTTCTGGCCTACTCGATGGGCTCAGACGGTCACGGCGCCCAACTTCTGGGTGTGCCGGGCGGTGGCAGCCGCGAACCGCTCACGCACGAAGGTCTGACTGCCGGCCGTCAGTTCATCCGGATGGACGGACGATCGGTGTTCAAATGGGCCGTGCGAACCGTCGCGGACACGACGCTGGACGTTCTGGCCCACGCACACGTCGCGCCGGGCAGCGTTGATGTTGTCGCCCTGCATCAGGCGAATGAACGCATCATCAACGCGATCGTCGACGACCTCGGCTTTCATCGCGACAAGGTACTGGTCAACGTGGACAAATACGGCAACACCTCGGCAGCCAGCGTTCCGCTGGCATTGGATGAGGCCCAGTCTCAGGGTCGTCTGACCCCCGGTTCCCTGGTGTTGATGAGCGGCTTTGGCGCAGGTCTGACCTGGGGAACTGCCCTGTTTCGCTGGTAGATTCCCGTTCCCTGGCACGTGTCGACGATCTTTGCGCCGCGGAGCGGTCACGCCGCGGCTCGGCTATACTTCAGCTCGGCCGGCAACCCACGAACTCCATCGGATCGTCGCCCCGAATCGCCGACACGACTCGACGCAATCCGGGCGCGAGACTCCTACTCATCCATCGGACCGAACATGAGCAACCCCAGGAAATTACCCCAGCGCAGTCAAGTCCGCGTCGAAGACACGTGGGATCTCTCCAGCCTGTTCGCCGATGACGGCGAGTGGGAGAAGGCGTTTCGGAAATTCGAGAAACAGATTGCCCGGTACGCGGCTTTCCGCGGAAAACTGTCCGATGACGCGGCTACACTCGCGGCGTGCCTGGGATTCGACGCCGATCTGGATCGACTCGGCGAGCGAGTCGGAACCTACGCATTCCTCAAATCGGCCGAAGACCAGGGCAACAGCGACTACCAGCGGATGGTCGGCCGGTTTCAGAACGCCTCGACGCGTGCCTCGGAAGCAGCCAGCTTTATCCGCCCTGAAATCCTGGCTGTTCCGCCATCCAAGATCACCAGGCTGCTCGCGGCCCGTGAAATTCAACCGTTTCGCCTGTTGATCGAGCGGTTGCTGAGATACCGTCCGCACACGCTGGGCGAACGAGAAGAAAACCTGCTTGCCATGCAGGGCGAAATGGCCACCGCGGCAGGCCGCGCATTTCGCCAACTGCTGGACGCCGATTTGAAATTCGGTTCGGTGGTCAACGAAAAAGGAAAATCGGTCGAGCTGTCGAATTCGTCTTTCAGCCAATTCCTGCAGTCTCCGCAACGTGACGTGCGCCGTAATGCATTCCACCAGTACTACGGCCAGTTTGTCGCACATGAAAACACGCTGGCGGCCACGCTGAACGGCTCCATCCAGAAAGACGTCTACTACGCTCGCGCCCGGGGCTACTCCAGTTCGCTGGCCGCGGCGTTGTTTCCCGACAATGTCCCGTCAACCGTTTACGACGGATTGATCGCGGCAGTGCGGAAGCATCTGCCTGCCGTGCACCACTACTATCAGGTCCGCCGGCGCAAGATGCGGCTGAAGACCATCCACCATTACGACACGTACGTCCCGATCCTCAGCGACCTGACGACACGGCACCGCTGGAACGACGCCGTGAATGTGGTGCTCGCTTCCCTCGCACCGCTTGGCAGCGAATACTGCGGCGTGCTCGAAGGCGGACTGAGAGGGCGATGGTGCGACCGCTACGCCAACCAGGGCAAGCAGAGCGGGGCGTTCAGCTGCGGCAGCTTCGACGGCGCCCCTTACATCCTGATGAATTACAAACCGGAAGTGCTCGACGACGTGTTCACCCTCGCGCACGAGGCGGGACATTCCATGCACTCGTACTACTCCGCCCGCCACCAGCCATTCCTCTACTACAGCTATACCATCTTCGTCGCCGAAGTGGCCAGCACCTTCAATGAACAGCTGCTGAGCCACCACCTGCTCATGCAGGCCAAGGACGACCAGCAACGTGCGTTTCTCATCAATCGCGAGATCGACGGCATCCGGGCAACGATCGTGCGACAGACCATGTTCGCGGAATTCGAGAAGATCAGCCACGCCATGTGCGAGGCCGGCGAACCTCTGACGGTCAAGTCGTTGCGGCACATCTACCGCGGCCTGCTGCAGGACTACTTCGGTTCCGAGTTCACCCTGGATGAGGAACTGGAACTTGAATGCCTGCGAATCCCGCACTTCTATCGATCGTTCTACGTGTACAAGTACGCAACGGGATTATCTGCCGCGATTGCCCTCAGCCGTCGAGTACTCCAGGGCGGGCCGAACGAACTCCAGGACTACCTGCGGTTTCTCCAGGGCGGGTGCTCCCAGGATCCGCTGGACCTGCTTCGCGGCGCGGGCGTGGATATGGAACGCCCCGAACCCGTCGAGACAGCGCTGCTGCACTTTGAACAGCGAATCGCGGAACTCGAACAACTGCTCGCTTGACAATCGCCAACCGGCAATTCTAAATAGCACTTGAGGGCATCTCTTAAGCCCCCCTGCCTGACGGTCCGCTGAATTGCTAGCGTCCTAACTTCCTTTTATAACGATTATAGGGGTTGTGCCGGTATCCGCCAGAAACCTCTATATAGTCTGGGTTTATTAGGATCGCCCTAAAACGACCGTCGGCAGTGTCCTGCAGAAACTTCAGAAAATCTCAATTTTCGTAAGACGTTGTGGCGTTGAGCCTTGCTCACGAAAAGCCGTTAATTCGTCGAGATTTTCGTTTGCGAACCAGAGGGTTCTCCGACAAACTGGCTATATGGAGGGTGCATTGAAGTGCCCTCTTCTTATCTTCCAGGAATACGGTGATATGCACGGTATTTCGGGCGCAGGGCCCGTTGAGTACTTAGACTGTCGAGTGCTTGAACCGCTGATGCCCGATCCGCCGAGAGCATGCACCACCGTGGGAAATCTCGTCGGGAGCGTGAAGTTCGAGGAAGTGGAAAGATGAGCGTCTCAAAAGCAAGACACTGCGGCGTACTGATTCTGTCAACGATTGCGGTGACCGGATTGTCGCGGGTGAGTGCTTACTCGCAGGAAATCGGTTGCGGCAGTTGCGTGGTTTACCGGACGATTTACGAACAGGAGCCGGTCAAGGCTTATCGTCTGGAATACGACACAGTCATGCAGGAACAGGACCTCGTTGTGTCGCGCCAGCAATGGGTTACCGAGACGCGTGAACGCCGCTATACGGTCGCCAAGCCGGTATTTGAGACGGCCACCCGTGAGGATCGCTACAAGGTGATGCGGCCCGTGATGGAAACCGAGACGCGCTATCAGCAGCAGATTGTGCGAAAGCCGGTCACGGAAACTGCAATGCAGAACCAGAACTACGTCGCGTACGAACCCGTCACGACAATGCGGACCGAGTACGTGGACCGTGGAAGCTATGTGGACCAGACCGTTTTCCATCCCGGCGCGACGCGCAATCAATTGCGGTGGATGCCGGGGGCGTGCGCCGTGGATCCCGCGTCGGGAACGTCCTACTACCAGCGAGGCGGACTGCAGTGGGTTCAGTCGCAGACCCCGGGCACGTATTCCGTGCAGCGTCAGTACGTCCCGAACGTCGTGGCTCAACAAGTTCCCCAGACCACCTACGTCCAGAAAGTGGTCACGCAACAAGTCCCGATTCAGGTGACTCGCTACGTCGATGAAGTAGTTCAGCAACCCGTATCCGTTCAGGTATGCAAATGGGTTGAACAGGAGATGGTGCGTCCCGTAACCGTGACGACCCAGCGAATCGAGTACGAGGAACGGGTGGAACCGGTACAGGTGCAGACCTGCCGGTGGGTGACCGAAACGCAGAAGATCCAGGTGCCCCGACAGGTTGCCAAATGGGTCGAATACACTTCGACTCGCCTGGTCGCGCGAAAGGTCGCAGTCAATGTGGCTGCGGATCCTTGCGCGGTAAACTACGCCCCGACGCCCTGCTGCGGTTCCGCGGTGTCCGTTCCCGCCGCAACAGTCACTCCGTCAGCGGCTGGCGCAACTGGCGGTCAACCGACGCCTGCCGACGTGAAGCCGGCCCTGGACCCGCGGAATCTGCCAGGAGCGGTTGAAAACCAGAATGTGCAGAAACCGGCCGGCGAACCGAGTCCGTCCAAGGAACCAGCCCCAGCCAAGGAAGCTGCCCCGGCAAATGGTCAGCCCGCTGCAAAGGAAGCAGCCCCGGCCAAGGAACCTGCTCCGGCGAATAATCAGCCCGCTGCAAAGGAACCTGCTCCGGCCAAAGACGTCGCTCCGCCTTCGGTCCTGAAGACAACGGCCAACGCCGATGCCCGAGGCCTCGTGCCCGTTCACTTCACCAGGCAGTAGGGCTGTTCAGGCCGACTGGTCGGCAACGATTTCGCGTCTGACCGTGCAGCGTTTCCGCTGCGTGGTGCCATGAAACGCCGGTGCGTCGCCGTTTCGCATCCGTTGCCACGCCGTGCGAACCGGCACTCATGCCGGAGCAGCAACACCACTCTGCTTCTCAGGCTCGCCTGCCCTCCGCGTGCTTGCCGCTGTTCGATCGCGCAATTGACAGCTGATCGCACGGTCGTGACACTGTCGTGGAAGGGCATCGACTCCACTTGGCGAAACTTCGCCGTTGCCGCGGGCCTCAAGCGCATGTCTACCGGAACCGGTACCAATCCGACAGGGATCGCCGACAAACGAGTGGCGTTCGTTGGCAAGCTGGGAGGCGTGAATCGTCGCGAAGGCCAGCAGCTCGTGCGTCAGCATGGAGGAGTGCCGCTTCCTCGCTGCGATGCGACGGCCGACATCATCGTCATAGGCGCGGATGTATTTCCGCTGGACGAAGAGGAAACGCTGCTGGATGAAAGCGTGCAACTGGCGGCCGCTGAGGGCCGGGCGGAGATCATCTCTGAGACGGAATTCTGGCAGCGACTGGGACTGATGGAAAACGAGCAGTCCGTACGGAAGCTTTATACGCCCGCAATGCTGGCGGAATTGCTGAACGTTTCCATAGCCACCATTCGGCGCTGGCACCGCCTGGGACTGATCCAGCCCACCCGCGAAGTGCATCGATTGCCGTATTTCGATTTCCAGGAGGTGAGCACCGCCCGTCGGCTGGCGCAGTTGATTGCCACGGGCGGCTCCGCCCAGAGCATTGAGAAGAAGCTCGCCAATCTCTCGCGATTCTTGCCCAATGTCGATCGACCACTCGCCCAACTCTCGGTGATTGTCGAAGGCAAGCAGATCCTGTTGCGCCACGGCGAAGGACTGATAGAACCGGGCGGTCAATTGCGGATCGATTTCGGGGCTCTCGAAAGCAGGACCGAGCCCGCGGCGGAAGCAGCGACGGTGTCGCTGGCCGATTACCTCGCCGAGCAACGTCAATGTTCAACACCCGAGGAAATGCTGCGGGCTGCGGCGATGCTGGAGGATGAGGGCGAGTTGAAAGCTGCTGCGGAAATGTATCGGGCTGCCTTGGCCGGCGGCGGAGCGAATGCGCAAACCTGCTTCCAACTGGCCGAACTGCTCTACCGCATTGGAGACGTTGCCGCAGCGCGCGAACGGTACTTCATGACGATCGAGTTGGACGAGGATTTCGTCGAGGCCCGTGCAAACCTGGGATGCGTGCTGGCCGAAACCGGCGAGCTTGAGTTAGCAGTGGCCGCATTCCAGGGCACGCTGAGCTACCACCGCGACTACCCGGACGTCCATTACCACCTGGCCCGCACGCTCGACCAGCTGGGCCGGGCGGATGAGGCCAACCAATACTGGCACGCATTCCTGCAACTGGCTCCGGACAGCCCTTGGGCAGACGAGGCCCGCGGCCGGTTGAACATCTCCGGCTGAACTTGCCCGAAACCGGCCATCGATCCGGCGCGGCGCGATCTGGCCGGCGGGTTCTTCATGCCCCCCCGCTCTTCGGCCAGTCGGGCTGTGGTCGGCCCAGAGCCGTCAGACACCCACAACGGGGTGGATGATCGTTCCGGTACCCTTGGAGTTGGCGACGTCGAGCGTCGCGTAGACCGGCGTCATCAACTGAACGAAGAATGATTCGTTCAGCGGCGTCGCATCCCGTTTCACCTTGATGGTGATCGTCTTCTGCGTTTCGCCCTTGGCAAACGTCAGTGTGCCGGCAGAAACCGCCGTGTAGTCCAAACCGCTCTTGGCCGTGCCGTTAACGGTCTTGTACTTCACCGTCACCGGCGCGAACTGCGTTGCACCGTTCGAGGAACTCAGCGTCACGGTGAATACCATGTTAACGGTTGTGCCGGCGGGAGGATCGTCGACCGACGCGTTGGAAATACTCAACACAGGCTTCGGCGGCAGGGCAACCCGCGTCTGGTCCAGAATCGTGCGGCCGGCCATCGTGGTCAGCAAGAGCTGAGTGGCCTTATCCGGCGGCGTCGGAAGTCCGGAGATCCTGTAACTGCCGCCAGCCTGGTTCCAAAGCAGGTCGATCTTGTCGCTGATCTTGCCGACCGATTTGCCGGCGGCATCAACCCAGGCCAGAGTCAGAGTGGCAACCGGCGTGGTCCGAGTGGCGGCTTTCTGCACCGGGCCTGTCGCCTTCAAATCGACATCCACCGACAGAACACCGGGGGCCACCGTCAGACCCTGCCAATTCGGCGTCGCTGACACAGCGACGTCGAATGCCTCGCTGTTGTTGGTCGGCGTGATCGTGCCCTTCCACGTGCCGGGCCCCGTGGCCGTCTGGCCCGAGGCGTTGGTCTTCTGCAAAGTGGTCGTCGCGACGACGGAAAAATCCTTCGTGTTAAAGGTGCCGGTCAGTGGCGTGCCGCTCGTCTCGTCGAGCACAATCGTGATCCGCCCGTTCGATTCGGTGACATCCTGGCCGGACTTGGTGAATTGCATATTGCCGGCGGGCCTTCCGGCAATGGTGGCAACAAGCGACCCCGAGACGTCCGCCTTGCCGGTGCCGTTCTGACCACTGTAGGTGATCGTCCCGCCCGTGATCGTGATCGGCCCGGTAACGCTGGCCGCAAACGGCGTCGGAATGTAGCCGCCTTTTAGACTCCCGGTCAGGGTACCTGCGGCCGTAAAGTCAACGGACTTCCAATTGAGTTGGAAGGGTGTCACCGACATCAAGTTTCGGTTTTCGAGCGATTCGAGAAGCAGAGTCCGCCGCGGCCCCCGCCGGGCTTTCGAGTTGCGAGCTTTGCCGGAGTTCGAAGCCGCCAATCCAAACAAGCGAGAAAAAAAGAATGCCATCCTCGTAGCTCCTGAAATCCGGAAACGGCCCGCACCCGAGTCAAAGACCGACCTCTGGGCAAGTAGACAAGGCCACCTTATCTGTCTACCTGCCCCATCCATTATGTCAACTAAACCCAAATAACCCAAACACCCTTTTCTTCCAAAACCACTCCATTTTTGCCGGAAAACATGCCTGGCATGGATTACGTGGACCACCACCCCCCCCCACGCAGGGCATGACGGCTTCGCGAGAAGGCGGGCGCAAATGGACCGGCACGGAATAGGCACGTCGGGTGGGAGAACAAATCAGACATGGAATACCGTGCGGTCCCTACCCGTTGGGCAGGGACCGCCATTGGTAAACCGCGATTAAATCGTCAGACCGTCCGACGCGGACTACGGGAGTGGAGTGCTCGCGATATACCCAACCGCCGTGGGATCAAAGAGCGTAGCATAGGTGGGCAGCGACAACTGAACGTTGAACTGCTCAACCAGGCCCAGGATTTCGGTTCTGTCCCGCTTGATGGGCACAACGATCGTGAGTGTCGATTTGGCTTGGAGGTTATCGACGGCAAACGTCAACGTGCCGGTCTTCGGCTGGTAATCCGAGCCGCTCTTTGCCGTTCCGTTGACTGTTTTGTACTTCACAGTAACCGGGGCAAACTGGAATGCGTCAGTCCTATCCAGGGTCACGGTGAAAACCGCATTGGCCATCCCATTCGGTTGCGGCTCGTCGATATAAACGTCGCTTACGCTCAGGGTCGGCTTGGCTGGCAGAGCCACCATGGTCTGGTCGAGCACCGTGCGACCGGCAACAGTCTTCAGCAGCAGATGAGTGGCTTTTGAGGGCGGTACGGGAAGCCCCGAGACCGTAAATGTGCCGCCCGCCTGATTCCACAGCAGAGTAATCTTGTCGCTGATCTTGCCCACCGACTTGCCGGTGGCATCGGCCCAGGCCAGAGTCATCGTGGCGACCGGCGTGGTCCGGGTAGCGGCCTTTTGCGCAGGCCCGGTTACGGTCAGGTCGATGTTTACCGAAAGGCCAGCCCAATTCGGCGTCACGCTGTTCACTACAACGTCGAATGGATCGGGGTTGGTCGGGGTGATCACGCCCCTCCAAGTCCCGGGTCCGGTCGCGGTCTGCCCCGACCCGTTCGTTTTCTCCAGTGTGGTGCTTGCGACAACAGAGAAGTCTTTGACATTAAACTTGCCCGTCAACGGCGTGCCGGTTGCATCGCCGAGTTGCATCGTGAACTGGCCGTTGTTTTCGGTGACTCCCTGACCTGTCTTGTCGATATTCAGGCTGCCCGCGGATCTTCCGGCTACACTGGCTGCCAGCGTACCCTTCACATCTGCCGTGCCCGCACCGGACTGGCCGACATATACGATTGATCCATTTGTGACCGTGACCGGTCCATTGACCGAAGCCACATAGGGCGAAGGGATATAGCCACCCTTCAGGCTGCCCGTCATGGTGCCGGTAGCCGTGAATTTCACTTCCTTCCAGTCAAGGTCTATTGGAGTGACGGCCATCATGGCCCGCTGCTCCAGCGATTCCATCAGCAGGGCCCGCCTCCGCGTTCTCTGACCGTTGAATTTGCGGACCTTCTTGGTTCGCGAAGCAGCCAATCCGAGCCAGCGGGAGAAATTGATTGCCATCCTCTTAGCTCCTCACATACGCACGCGGACCACAAGGCAGAACATGCCGGAACTCGTGGCCACAGGGAAAAGACCAACCTATGTATCTACCCAAATCGCCCATTATGTCAACACAATTCGCACCCCCTAGACAAAGTTTACCACCCACACCCCCTATCCTTACTAACAATCGTGCCTGGCATTGACTTGGGCGCGCCGACCAGAGACCCATACACCGACGGGAGCGGGTTGGCTTGACGCTCCGGCCCGGATTGGGCACCACCCCTACCCCCAACGGTTTGAGCCGTTTTTTTCCGAATTCACTCGCCGTTAAAGGCCGAAGGAACTCTACAGCCAAATGCATGAACTTGGTAAATTTAGTAGTTTGCGTTAAACGATACACCCGTCTAATATGCGTGTTCTACAATGAACTTTGACGCCGTCGGGTGAAGTTCTCGATCGGTCGTTGCTTGTTTTTTCACCGAAATGCAGCCGCTAGTGGTGAGTACGAGGGTGCCAAAGTAGTGACAGCGAGAACCCTTTTCCATCTGCTGTCCGATCGCGCGGAACGGCTGAGCGACAAGTGCGTTTTCAGTTTCGTTCGCGGTCAGCTGAACGATCGCATCTACCGTACATACGGTGAGTTGCACGTTCGGGCGTCCGCAATTGCAGCTGAGTTGCAGCGACGCCTGTCGCCGGGCGAGCGGGCCATTCTGCTGTTTCCGCCGGGCCTCGACTTCATTGACGCGTTTTTCGGATGCCTCTACGCCGGAGTCGTGGCTGTCCCCGTATCACCGCCTCGAACCCGCAAGTTCGCGTCCTCGCTTGGATTAGTCGTGGAGTCAGCTCAGGCTCGAATCGTATTGAGCACCAGCGACCACCTGAAGCAATTCCGTTCATCGTACGAAGAGGTGCCTGCGCTTCGAGATACGACGTGGCAGGCGGCGGACGAGATCGGCAATGACGCGGCTGCCGACTGGAAATACCCGCAGGTTTGTGAGCGGGATCTGGCTTTCCTGCAATTCACTTCGGGCTCTACCGCATCGCCCAAAGGCGTCATGCTGAGCCACGGGAATCTGCTGAGCAACTCAGCGACTATCGGCAGGGCCTTCGGTACGTCGGAAGCGAGCAAAGCCGTATTCTGGCTGCCGCTGTACCATGACATGGGGCTGATTGGGGGCGTCATCCAGCCTGTGTTCTGCGGTGGTTCATGCACGCTGCTGGCCCCGCCGGCCTTTCTGCAGCGGCCGATGCTCTGGCTGGAGGCAATCACGCAGGACCAGGCGACGATCAGCGGCGGCCCCGATTTCGCCTACGACGTTTGTGCCCGGAAGATTTCGGCCGACGAGGCCCGCGGTTTGAACTTGAGCAGTTGGGATGTCGCGTTCACCGGAGCGGAGGCCGTCCGGTCGCGCACACTCAACCACTTCGCAGAAAAATTCGCGCCCGCCGGTTTTCGCCGCACGTCGTTCTTTCCCTGCTACGGTCTGGCGGAAGCGACACTGATTGTGTCGGGTGGCCCCCGCCAGGAGTTGCCCCGGATCATCGAGGTGGATGCTGCGGAACTCCGCTTGGATCGCATCCGCGAAGCCAGCGATCCTCACTCGGCTCGCCCCGTAGTCAGTTGCGGTCCGTGCCTGCCCGAACAGCGATTGGAAATCGTCAATCCCAATACACTGCAATGCTGCGGCGAGGAGCAGGTGGGTGAGATCTGGGTGCGAGGTCCGAGTGTCGCGCAGGGATACTTCGGACAGCCCGAAATGAGCGATTACACGTTCCGGGCAAACCTCGCCGACGGCACTGAGGGTCCATTCCTCAGGACCGGCGATCTTGGCTTCCTCCGTAATGGCGAACTGTTCGTCACCGGACGACTCAAAGATCTGATCGTCATCCGCGGCAGAAACTACTACCCGGAAGACATCGAGCAGACGGTCGAGGCCGTACATGCCGGCTTCCGCGCTGGCCACTGCCTGGCGTTCTCCATCGATGAAGACCACATTGAGCGGCTCGTCGTCGTCCAGGAAATGGAACCTCGTACCAAGACCGTCGATGCCGAACCGATTTTCCGAGCTGTGCGGCGAGCCATCGCCCTGACACACGGTGTCGAAGTCCACGCAATCGTGCTGGCAAAGGCCGGCGCAAACCCGAAAACCACGAGTGGTAAACGTCGCCGGTCCGCAGGGCGACAGGCCTTCCTGAACGAGCAGATCGATTCGCACGCCATCTGGCGGGCTGTTCCGGTGCCTGCGAACGCCCCCCCCATTCCAGCCGAACCGAGACACTTCACGTTCAGCGAGATCCGGGACTGGCTGCAACAGCGAATATCCGCTCAGCTGAATGTTCCCAAGGAACAGGTGCGGGCCTCCATCCCGTTCCTCGAGCTGGGCATGGGTTCTCTCGACGCCATGGAGGTCGCGACCGATCTGCAGGCTTGGCTTGGACGAGAACTCTCCCCGACAGCGATCTACAACTACCCCAACGTGGATTCATTGGCCCGCTGGCTGAGCAATTCAGCACCCGAACCGGCCGCCGCGGAAAGCGAAGCGGCGCCCGTCTATGACGAGATTCCCGTTGACCTCGAAGACCTGCGGAACGACGTCCTGAAGCTCAGCGAAGCTGAAATGGAAGCGTTCATCTGTCAGGAAATGGCGAAGCAACAGAGCGCGACGAGCTGACGTTTCGGCCACGTTTCTCAGCGAAGCGTCCCTGGCACTTCTCCCCCGGCCGCCGTTCGGCCCCAATCCGCCTCCGTCCCAACCGCCTGTACCGGTTGTAGCAACCCGATCTTCGGACTTCCCAATTGCGTTGGACGAGCAATCAAAACACGCCATTTTGTCTATATTACCCAATATAACAGTCCATCTTTAGCCGATAAGAGATGAGGCTATTTCGTCACTGCTGGCGCAGAACAACACAACCGACATTGCGACAAACACTTACGCCAAATGCAGTCAAAACCGTTGCCAAACTCTGGAAGTAACATCATGGCGAATGGACAAACGACGGGAGCACTGACACCGCTTCAGAACGCCGTGCTATTGCTTAAGCAAGCGCAGGCCAAATTGGCAGCCTACGAGCGAGCCCGCTCCGAGCCGATTGCCGTGGTGGGGATTGGATGTCGTTTCCCGGGCGCGGACAGTCCGGCGGCCTACTGGCACTTGTTGAGTTCCGGCCAGTGCTCCGTGGGGGAAGTGCCCGCTATTCGCTGGAACATCGATGAGTTCTACAGTCCCGACACATCGATTCCCGGCAAAATGAACACTCGCTGGGGCGGTTTCCTCGACAGGGTCGACGAATTCGATGCAGACTTCTTCGGCATTTCGCCGCGCGAGGCGATTCGCGTCGATCCTCAGCATCGAATTCTGCTGGAAGTCGCCTGGGAGGCGCTGGAAGACGCGGGCATTCCGCCAGCGCGGTTGAGCGAGACGAAGACCGGCGTGTATGTCGGCGTGATCAGCAACGACTATGCGTTGCTTCAGTCGCAGGACCTTCTGGACATGGACGTCTTCACCGGGACCGGCAGCAGCCATGCGATTCTGGCCAATCGCTTGTCGTACGTCTTAAATCTGCGAGGCCCGAGCATGGCATTGGATACGGCCTGCTCGTCGTCGTTGGTCACAGTGGATCTGGCATGCAAGAGCCTGCGGTTGGGCGAAACAGACATGGCGATTGCGGCGGGGGTCAACATGATCCTGGGCCCGGCCATGACGCTGACCCTGAGCAAAGCGCACATGATGTCGCCCGAGGGTCGATGCAAGGCCTTCGATGCCTCGGCGGACGGATACGTCCGCGGTGAAGGATGCGGAGTCCTGGTATTAAAACGGCTGCGGGATGCGATGGCCGACGGCGATCGGGTGCTGGCAGTCGTCCGCGGAACGGCGGTGAATCACGACGGCCGCAGCAACGGTCTGTCCGCTCCGAACGGACCGGCGCAGGAAGCCGTTTTGCGTTCGGCCCTGGCGGATGCCGGTTTGCCGCCGAGCGCCATCGGTTACATCGAAGCCCACGGCACGGGGACTCGGCTGGGCGACCCGATCGAGATCGAGGCGTTGCTGAACGTGCTGGGTCGAGATCGCGCGGCGGACAACCCGCTCGTGGTCGGGTCGGTGAAGACCAACATCGGCCATCTCGAAAGCGCTGCCGGTGTCGCAGGCCTGATCAAGGTAATTCTGATGCTGCGGAACCACCAGATTCCGCCGCATCTGCATCTGAAGAAACTGAATCCGCTCCTTGACGTTGCCGGTTCGCCGATACGCATCCCCACCTGCCTGGGCACATGGTCGAACGAGAGCGGGCCGTTGCGGGCCGGCGTCAGTTCGTTCGGGTTCGGCGGGACGAATGCGCATGTGATCCTCGAGGAGCCGCCTGCGGCTGCTTCACCGGAGGGTTCGAACTCCGCGGACCGGCCTCTGCACGTGGTAACCTGCTCGGCTCGTTCGCCTCAGGCCGTTGCCGAACTTGCAAACAGCTACGCCGACCACCTGGAAGCGCACCCGGAAATCCCGCTGGCGGACGTCGCGTATGCGGCCAATGCGGGTAAGAGTCATTTCACGCATCGCGCCGCCGTAATTGCGGACTCATCCGAGCGAGCCGCACTGAAACTGCGCTCGTTCGCCGCCGACCCGACGGCCTCGGGCGCGGCAAGCGGAGTAGTCGAGCACGACGATGCTCAGCGCGTGGCGTTTCTGTTCACGGGCCAGGGCGCCCAGTACGCGGGAATGGGGCGAGTTCTGTACGCAACGCAGCCTACGTTCCGGCGAGCGATCGACGAATGCGCCGCGTGCCTTGATCAGGTGCTCGACCGTCCCCTGCTCTCTTTGCTGGACCCCGAAGCCGGGACGATTCTGGATCAGACCGGCTACACGCAGCCCGTGATGTTCGCGGTGGAATACGCGCTGGCAACGATGTGGCGCAGCTGGGGCATCGAACCGGCGGCTGTGATGGGGCACAGCGTGGGCGAGTTCGCGGCGGCCTGCGTGGCGGGAGTTTATTCGCTTGAGGACGGCCTGCGGTTGATCGCCGAGCGAGCCCGCCGGATGCAGTCGCTGCCCGCTGGCGGAATCATGGCCGCGGTGTTCGCTTCGCCCGAGCGAGTGCGGGAGGCTGTGCGTCGATACGGAAACGACATTTCGGTCGCGGCTTGGAATGGCCCGCAGAATGTGGTGGTCTCCGGCACGGGATCGGTCGTGCGGGAGTTTCTGTCGGAAATGGAATCACAGGGTTTCAAGTCGAAGCCGCTGGCCACGTCTCACGCTTTTCATTCGCACCTGATGGAGCCCGTGCTGGATCCGCTGAACCGGTTCGCGGCCTCGCTGCGATGCAACGCTCCGACACTGCCCGTGATCTCGAATCTCACGGGAACCCTGGCCGACAGTTCGACCTATGCAGCCCCCGACTACTGGGCGCGTCATGCCCGCTCTCCGGTGAACTTCACCGCCGGCATGAAAGCCCTCGAGGAACTCGGATGCACGGCATTTCTCGAGATCGGCCCGAGCCCGGTGCTGATCGGCATGGGGCAGAGGTGCCTGACCGGAGACGGACTGCGATGGATACCGTCACTCCGCCCCGGCCGCGACGAATGGCAGTCCATTCTCGAAGGCCTTGCGCAACTCTACGTCTGCGGCGCCCCGATCGACTGGCGGGCATTTGATCGCGATTACTCGCGAGGCCGCGCGTCGATTCCCAGCTATCCGTTCCAGCGCAAGCGATACTGGGCCAAGACCACGACTTCGTGGGCTTTGCTGCAGCCTGCCGCCGCCGGCCAATCCGGCCCGCAGTTGCATCCCCTCCTGGGGCGTCGTGTGACTGCGGCGGTCTCGGATCGTATCTTCGAGTCCCAGTTGACCCCGACGCGACCGGCGATGCTCACGGATCACAAGATCCAGGGCGTCGTGGTCATGCCCGGCGCGGGCTTCTTCGAGATGGCTCTGGCCGCCTCGGCCGCGGTGCACGGGCATCCATGGGTTCTCAGCGAAGCTTCGGTGATTGAACCGTTGTTGCTGCGCCAGCAGTCGCGGACGCTGCAGACGATCATCACTTCGGATGGTCCCAAAGCCGCGTCGTTCCGCATTGTCAGTCTCTCGGCGGACGAGTCGAGCGACGAAGCGACCTTCACGACGCATGCGGTCGGGCGGCTCGAACAGCCGTCAGAGGAGCATGCGGCGGGCATCGATATCGAACGGGAACGGTCCCGTTTTACCGGAGAGGCCTTCGATGACGCGTGGCGTGCCGAAGCGCTTCGCAAATCGGGCTTGGAGCCCGGACCAAGCTTCTCCTGGGTTTCGCAGCACTGGGTGTCCGACCGCGACGCGCTCGGTCGAATCCGGGAAGCTCGACCGACCGATCATGTCCCCGAATATCACATTCATCCGGGTTTGCTCGACTCCGGCTTCCAACTGATGGCGGCCGCGATGCCCGGCGCGGGCACTGGAATCGACGCGTACGTACCGGTCGGCATAAAGCAACTGCGATTGTGGAGCAGTGCGGCGGGCGCCGCATGGTACGCCACTTCCCTGCGGCATCTCGATCGTGACCACGCCACCGGCGACGTGCGTCTCCTGGATGCCGAAGGCAACTTGCTCATGGAGCTGCAGGGACTTCGCCTGCGCCGGGTGCCGCGAGACTGGATGGCGCGCCTCGTGGCGGAACCGCCTCCGCAGTGGGTTTACGAACTCGCATGGATCAAGCAGTCGATCGACCTGGGGGACGCCGATGCGTCGGCGGCGACACCCGGTCGCTGGTTGATCTTCGATGAACGCGGCGGACTGGGTCGCCGGCTCGGCGAATCGCTCGAAATGAAGGGCCAGACGTGCAAGGTGTTTGGCGTCACGGATGCGGAAACGCGGCGCGACGCGGTACGCGAATTCCTTGCCTCGAGCGACATCAACGCCAAGGGCATCGTCTTTCTGGCGGCCATGGACACGGAGAACGGCGGATCGGGACACCCCGATTTTCCGGCGGCGCAGGATCACGGCTGGGGAGGCGTGCTGGACCTCGTGCGAGGCCTGTCCGAAACGGGAGGCGCGAAGCCTCGGCTGTGGCTGATCACGCGCGGAGCGCAGCCGGCCGGCGAGCGATCGCAGCCCGTCGCGTTGTCCCAGTCGCCCATCTGGGGCCTGGGGCGAGTCATCGCAGCGGAACATCCGGAACTGACGTGCACGCGGATCGATCTCGATCCGCACCCTTCCGCCGTCGAAGTCGAACAACTGGCGGAAGAGGTCTGGTTCGGACAACGCGAGGATCAGGTTGCGCTGCGGGGCGGAGAGCGGTTCGTGATTCGGCTCAAGCAGGTGCGGCACGGCGGCGCCGGCGAACTGGAACTGCCCGCGGGACAGCCCTATCGGCTCGAAATCGTATCTCGCGGCCAGCTGGACCAGGTTGCACTGCGGTCGGCGCCTCGACGGGCGCCGGGACCCGGCGAAGTGGAAATCCGCGTTCATGCGACCGGTCTGAATTTCCGCGACGTGCTGAACGTACTGGATCTTTATCCGGGCGATCCGGGACCGCTCGGCGGAGAGTGCTCGGGGGAAGTGGTCGCCGTCGGCGAGGGCGTCACCGGCATCAAGCCGGGTGATCGTGTCGCAGCGCTGGCCCCGGCCAGTTTCGCCAGCTACGTGGTGACGCTCGCCGAATTTGTGGCACCCAAACCGGACCACCTGAGCTGGCAGGAAGCGGCCACGATTCCCATCGGTTTCCTTTCCGCTTATTACGCTCTGGTAACGCTGGGACGCATGAAAGCAGGCGAACGGGTGCTGATCCACGCCGCATCGGGCGGCGTCGGCATGGCAGCGATTCAACTCGCGAGACTGGCCGGCGTCGAGATCTTTGCGACGGCGGGCAGCCCCAGGAAACGCGAGTTTCTCAAATCGATCGGCATCACGCACGTTCTGGATTCGCGATCGCTTTCGTTTGCCGACGAGATACTCAAAGCGACAAACGGAGAGGGCATCGACCTCGTTTTGAATTCTCTGACCGGCGAGAGCATCGCCAGCAGCCTTTCGGTGCTGCGCGACGGCGGCCGATTTCTCGAACTCGGCAAGACCGACTTGTGGGACCAAGCCCGTGTCGATGCGTTCCGACCCGGCCTGAGTTTTCACGCGATCGCCCTGGACCACATGATGGCCGAGACTCCGGACGTCGTGCACGGACTCCTGCGGGAAGTGATGCCGCTGTTCGAGCGGCGGTCACTCACCCCGCCGCCGCTGCGGACTTTCACGGTGCAGCGGGTCGTCGATGCATTGCGGCACATGGCACGGGCCGAACACATCGGCAAGGTCGTGATCGATGCAGCCGATCTTCACGAACAGGGTTCTCTCAAGCTGCGTGACGACGGCACTTACCTTCTGACGGGCGGACTCGGCGGACTCGGCCTCAAGACGGCCCGCTGGTTGACCGACCGCGGCGCCAGGAACCTGGTACTCGTCGGACGATCGGCGCCGTCTGAAGAGACGATCGAGGCGATTCGGGGTATTGAACAGAGCGGTGCACGCGTCGTGGTGCGCTCGTGCGACGTTTCGCTGCGCGATCAGGTCGCGGAGCTGTTGTCGTCGATCGCTTCGGAGCTTCCTCCCCTGCGGGGTATCTTCCATCTGGCCGGCGTGCTCGACGATGGAGTTCTACGCGAACAGACTCGCGAACGGTTCGACCGCGTCATGGGGGCGAAGATGATGGGTGCCTGGCACCTGCACGAACTGACCGGCGCGCTTCCGCTGGACTATTTCGTGCTCTTCTCGTCGGCCGCTGCGATGCTTGGTTCGCCCGGACAGGGCAATTACGCGGCCGCGAATTCGTTCCTCGACGCATTGGCTCATTATCGCCGCAGCCACCAGCAGCCTGCGCTCAGTGTCAATTGGGGGTCATGGGCGGAAGTGGGCATGGCAGCGAAGCTCCGCGAATCGCAGGGCCAGCGGTGGAATGAAGCGGGCATCGGCTGGATCGAGCCGGATCGGGGACTGCAGACGCTGGAACAGTTGATGGCCGAAGGGGTGATTCAAGCGGGCGTGCTGCCGATCAACTGGGTGAAGTTCTTCGAACGCATCCCTGTGGGCGCGGAACCCGCATGGCTCAGCGACGTGGCGGCCCAGGCACGCGCCGCAGCCGGATCGACGTCCTCCGGACCTCCCGTTCTGCTCGAGCAGTTGCAGCAGGTGACGCCCGGCGAACGCATCGAACTGGCCACGAACTTTCTGAGGCAGCAGGCCGGGCAAGTGCTGGCCATGGAAGAAACGCAATTGCCCGACGCGAGACGACCGCTCAACGAACTGGGCTTCGACTCGCTCACGGGGGTGGAATTCTGCAACCGCGTGGCCCGCGCCATGGGACAGCACCTGAACCCCACCGTGCTGTTTGACTACCCGACACTGGAGAGTCTCGCCGGTTACGTGGTGCGAGACATTCTGAAGCTGGATTGCGCGGCGGCCAGCGAAGCCGGTTCGCAGGCGCAAACCGAAGTGGCGCTGCAGGAAGAACATCGCGAGGAGACTTTGAATGAAGTCGAAACGATGTCGGACGAGGAAATGGACGCCCTCGTCATGCAGCAATTGTCTCGGCTGCAGTCGGGCGGAGAGGGACCGCCGGAGGGCGGATCGAACGGTTGATCCTTGGATAGGTTATGAGCCGCGGGCCGGAGCGGAGCCTCACGGGCCGGAGCGTATGACGACCTGACGCTCCAACGCATCGATCGCATCAGGACCGCGGCAAACGTCGCTTCAGGGAGTATCAGGAGCATGTCCGAAATTGACGAACGGCTGGCCAAGATGTCGCCCCTTCAACGCGCGATTTTCGCGCTGAAGGAAACTCAAAACCGCCTGGACGCCCTCGAAAAGCAGCACTCGCAGCCGATCGCCATTGTGGGCATGGCCTGCCGGTTTCCCGGCGATGCGAGCGATCCGCGGTCGTACTGGGAACTGCTGTGCAACGGTATCGACGCGATCAGCGAAACGCCGCTGGATCGCTGGGACGTCGATGCGTTCTATGACCCGGATCCGAATGCCCCCGGCAAGATGAACACCCGCTGGGGCGGATTCCTGCGGAACATCGACGAATTCGATAATCACTTCTTCAGCATTTCCGATCGAGAAGCGATGCGGATCGATCCCCAGCATCGCATGCTGCTGGAACTGACGTGGGAAGCCATCGAGGATTCAGGGGTGCGTCCGTCGAGCCTCCGCGGCGCGCGAGCGGGCGTGTTCATCGGCATTTCCCACAGCGAATACGGCATGATGCTGTCGACAGACCTCGCGCAGACGGACGCGTACGTCAGCACCGGCACGGCGGACTGCATGGCCGCCGGTCGGATCGCGTATGCATTTGATCTTCGCGGCCCCAGCATCTCGGTCGATACGGCCTGCTCGTCCTCGCTCGTGGCCATCCACTTTGCTTGCCAGAGCCTGCGCAACCGCGAATCGGATATCGCATTGGCCGGCGGCGCGAACCTGCTTCTGTCGCCGATCGCCACGATCAATCTGACCAAGGCCGGTTTTTCGACGCCCGATGGTCGGGTGCGTGCGTTCGATGCCGGAGCCGCCGGATATGTCCGCGGCGAAGGCGCCGGCGTTATCGTGCTCAAACCGCTGGACGCCGCCGTGCGCGACGGCGATCCGATCTACGCGGTGATCCGCGGCTCGGCCGTGAACCAGAACGGCTTCAGCAACGGTCTGACCGCGCCCAGCCGCCAGGCCCAGGAGCGGATTCTCCGTCAGTCGTACGCCATGGCGGAACGATCGCCGGGCCAGGTCCAGTACGTGGAAACGCAAGGTACGGGAACCCGCCTGGGGGACGCCATCGAGGCCTCGGCTCTCGGACAGGTCCTGCGGCAGGACCGGTCGCCGGAAAGCCGCTGCGCGATCGGCTCGGTAAAAACCAACCTCGGTCACCTGGAAAGCGCGTCGGGAGTGGCGAGCGTCATGAAAGTGGCGTTGGCCATGCGGCACGGCCAATTGCCCGCGTCGCTGCACTTCAAGACACCCAATCCGGACATTCCATTCGCCGAACTGCCGTTGCGGGTCCAGGAGCGGCTGGAACCATGGCCCGCTTCGGAGCACGCCAGGCTCGCCGGCGTCAGCGCTTTCGGCTTCGGAGGAAGCAACGCTCACATCGTGTTGGAGCAGGCTCCCGCCGCACAACCGCGAGACAGAGAGACGCCCTCCGACAGTCCCGCGCAGCTGCTGTTGATTTCCGCACGCACCGACAAAGCGCTGCGGCAAATCGCCGACAAGTACACGGACTTCCTGAACCACGATGCGCCTTCGTGGCGGGACATCTGCCATACGGCAACAGCCCGGCGCGATCATCACGACTGCCGCATTGCGATCCTCGCGTCATCGCCGGCCGCCGCTGCGGAAGCGATTCGCGAGTTTTTTGAAACGGGCCACTCGCCCGCAGTGTTCTGCGGACGCAAGCCCTTCGGCCGCGAACTGAAGGCGGCTCTCCACTTCGACGGCCGGACCGAAGCGTGGTGCAAGGCTCGACCGCAACTGGCGCGGCTCATCGCCCGCTGGAACTCCAAGGAACGCACCGATCTTGACGCGGCAACGAAGAGCATCCTGGGGTACGACATCGCGAAGATGCTCGGCGAAGACACTGTTTGGAAAGCACAACGAACCGCAATTCCCGCGATGGTTGCCCTGCAGCTGTTGCTGACGGCATGGTGGCGCAGCCGCGGCTTTGCGCCGCAGGTCGTGGTGGGCGAATCCGCCGGCGAACTGGCGGCGGCGTGCGCTGCTGAAATACTTACCGTGGAAGAAGCCCTGCGGATTGCTGTCGAAGCGGCCGGCGGCGAGACCGGCCAGGCAGCCGCAGCGATTGCTCCGCGGGCCGCTTCGATTCCGTTCCTGTCCGCCTTCGATGGCCTGGCACGCTCGGGCGCCGACCTGAGTGCATCGTACTGGCAACGCTGCATCCGCGAGCAGGCTGCGGTGGACCACGCGTCCATGAAAGGCCTGGCCAGTCGCCAGATCGACGTCTGCCTGAGTGTCGGAAGCCCGCTGCAGACCGACGGAGGCGGCGTTTCGCTGCCCTTTGCCAACGTATCGTCGCTGGCGAGCGAACCGCGCGAGGCCGGCATTCCGTGGAACGCGATCGGACAGCTCTACGCCGCAGGGGTGGACTTTGCGTGGGATCACGTCGCTCCGGAAGGCGGCTGCCACGTCTCGATTCCCACCTACGCCTGGCAGCGACAGCGATTGTGGGTCACGAGTGCCCGCTGGGAAGCCATCGTCCGCCCGAAACGGGACTCCGCCGACACCGAGACGAAGCGCGAGGAGGCTCCCGCTCCGACCGCAACCGCACAAGCCGCCGAGGCACGGAAAGGCGAAATGCGGCAGCGGCCGGATCTGAACACGCCGTGCGAACTTGCACGAACTCCGCTCGAAGCTGCGCTCGCTCGCTCGTGGTCCGAAGTTCTGCGAGTCGAACCCGTCGGCATCCACGACAACTTCTTTGAACTGGGCGGCGACTCTCTGCAAGCCACCATCCTGTTGAACCGGCTTCAGGATCAGCTTGGCGAAATCGTGCACGTGCTCGTGTTGTTCAAAGCGCAGACGATCCACGACCTGGCCGAGTATCTGCGTCAGAGTTATCCCGCAGCGGTCCGCCGGTTGTACCCGGGCGAAGTGGTTTCCGAGAAGGTGGAAGCCGTGGCGGAACCGTCGTTCTTCATCGGTGACGATGAAGTCGCGGCCTCGCGTCAGTTGGCCGACACGGTAGCACCGAATCGAGTTCTCGCTCCCGTCGCAGGCCCGAAGAACCGCAAAGCCGTATTCGTGCTCTCGCCGGCGCGCAGCGGCACGACGCTGCTGCGTATCATGCTCGCCGGCCACCCCAAGCTGTTTTCGCCGCCGGAATTGGAACTGCTGGCATTCGACACGATGTCCGCGCGGCAGCGTGCCTACGAGGGTCTCGAAGGCGTGTGGCTAGACGGTGCCGTGCGCGCGTTGATGGAAGCGTCCGGCTGCACGCTCGAAGAGGCGAGGGCCACGGTGAGCCGCATGGAAGCGAACCACGAGACAACACAGGAATTCTATCGCAACCTCCAGGATTCGATCGGCGACCGATGGCTGGTGGACAAGACGCCGAGCTATTCGGGCCAGTTGCACGTACTGAATCGAATCGAAGAGATGTTCGAGGAGCCGCTGTACATTCACCTGCTCCGACACCCGTGCGGGATGATCCACTCGTTCGTGGACTATCAGCTGCATCTCACCTACGACGCACGTTACAAGATCAAGATGCAGTCCCCCTTCTCGCCGCAACAGATCGCCGAACTGGTGTGGGTCATCAGCCACCAGAACATCGTGCAGGCTCTCCAGCCGATCCCGGCCAACCGCTGCTATCGGCTGCGATTTGAAGACGTGGTGACCCGGCCCGAAGCGACGATGAGGTCGCTCTGCGAATTCCTCGGCCTCGAATATCACGAGGAGATGATTCACCCCTACGAACACCGCGAAACGAAAATGACCGACGGCGTCACAGCCCAGGGTCGCATGCAGGGGGATCAGAAGTTCATCGTCAAACACAAAGCGATCGACCCATCGGTCGCGTATGCATGGCGCGAGCACATGGGAACCGAATTTCTCGGCCCGCCCGCGCGTAGGCTGGCTGCCGAGTTCAACTACGAGGACGTTGCGCCAGCGTCACAGGACTCACAATCAGCAGTTGCGGACCAGAAAGCTCCACTCGCACTGGTCACGGGCGAGATGGAACCGTCCGGAGCAACCGATCTTCTGGAACGGCTTGATGATCTCTCCGACGAAGAGGTTCTGTCGCTGTTGAAATCGAATATGGATAACGAGGCTGTCCATGACTGACGGTGCCGCGCCACTGAGCGAACTCTCTCCCGAACAGAGGCGGGAATTGCTGCGAGCAGTGCTGGAGCGAAAGGCACAGAAGGTCCGCACCGCGCCGTTGTCGCTGGGACAGGAGGCGCTGTGGTTCCTCGACAAACTCGAGCCTAACCGCCCCACCTACGGATTCTATCCGGCAGTACGCCTGCAGGGACCGCTGGATCTTCCGGCACTGGAACGCGCCTTTGCCGAGGTGATCCGGCGCCACGATTCGCTGCGCACGACGTTTCCCGAAATCGACGGCTCGCCGATCCAGCGGGTTGCACCGCCGACGGCATATCGGTTGCCGGTAATCGACCTGAGCGCTCTGCCGGGCAAACAGCGTGACGCCGAAGTGAAACGCTATGCGGAAGAGCGGCCGCCCCTTTCTCTCCAGAACGGCCCGCTGGTGCGTGCCCAGGTGTTGCGGCTGGGACCGGACGATCACGTCGTCGTCGTCCACCTGCATCACATCATTTTTGACGGATGGTCGCTGCGGGTCTTCGCCACGGAGGTCTTTGAATTGTACACGGCCTTCAAATCGGGCCGTCCATCGCCGCTGCCGGACCTCAAGATCCAGTACATCGACTTCGCGACCTGGCAGCGGAAATATCTGCAGGACGAGCGGCTGGAGTCGCTGCGGCAATACTGGCGAAAGCGGCTGTCGGGGCTGCCGCCGCTGGATCTTCCCACCGACTTTCCGCGGCCCTCCGTCCGAACCTCGCGCGGCGCCGTAAACGAAATCCGTTTCTCCCCCGAAGTCAGCCGGCAAGTCACGGAATTCAGCCGTCGCGAGCACGTGACGGTATTCATGACGCTGCTGGCCGCGTTCCAGGAACTGCTGCACCGGTACAGCGGCCAAGAGGATTTCGCGATCGGCACTCCGACGGCCAACCGGCGACAGAAGAACCTGGAGCCGTTGATCGGCTACTTCATCAACATGCTGGTGATGAGGGCCGACCTGTCGGGCCCCCTGACCTTTCGGCGGCTTGTGCAGCGGGTCCGTGACACGGCGCTGGAAGCATTCCAGAACCAGGAACTGACCCTGGACAAGATCACGGAAGCCGTGGCGCCGGCGCGCGATCTGAGCCGGCATCCGCTGTTCCAGGTCATGTTCGTCGTCCCCAATTTCCCGCAGCGTCAGGTCCAGGTGCCGGACTTCCGCGTCACGACCATCAGCGACGCGGAACCCAAGCGATCCGCCAAGTTCGAGCTCTCGGTTGTGCTGCGTCCCGAACCGGGAGGAATCGCCGGAAAGATCAACTTCAACACGGATCTGTTCGCCGCCGAGACGATCCGACGCATGGCGGAGCACTTTCAGATTCTGCTGGGCGAAGCAGTCGCTAACCCCGATATGCCCCTCTCGCGACTCGGCTGGATGAACGCCGAGGAGCGGACCGCGTCCCTGGCTGCCGGCCGCGGGGCGGAACTTCCCTCAACTCCCTGGCGCAACGTCTGCGAACTGATCGAAGCCCAGGCGGCGCGCGTGCCCGACGCCGAAGCCGTCGTGCGGGATGAGAACCGATGGACGTACGGGGAATTGAACGAACGGGCATCACGCCTGGCCGGCTTGCTCAGACGCCGCGGCGTCGGGCCCGAGGCCGTCGTCGGTATCTGCCTGGAACGCGAGCCTGAGTTGCTGATGGCCATCCTGGCCGTTTGGAAAGCAGGCGGGGCCTACGTGGCAATCGACCCGGCGTACTCGCAGGAGGCGAGGCAGCGCACTCGGTTCGTCCTCGGCGACGCGAACGCCTCGCTGCTGATCACAAAACAACCGTTCACGGATGGTCTCGGCCTGCACGACTCGCAGTTAATCCTGCTCGATCAAGAGTGGGATAGCGGCGAATCGCTGGAGTCCGTCGCGGCTGAGAGTCCCGCGCGACCCGATAACCTGGCCTACATCCTGTACACTTCGGGTTCGACCGGACGGCCGAAAGGCGTCATGGTGACGCAGGGCAATCTGTTGAACGCGCTGGCCGGATGGGAGCACGCGTATCGGCTGACTTCCGACCTGACCTGCCATCTTCAGATGGCCAGCTTCGGTTTCGACGTGTTCGCGGGCGACCTTGTTCGCGCGCTGGGATCGGGCGGCAAGCTGGTCATCTGCCCCAAGGAAGTCCTGCTGTCGCCGGATGAGCTTTACGATCTGATGCAGCGCGAGGGCGTCGATGCGGCCGAGTTCGTGCCCGTCGTGCTGCGCAACCTCGTTCATCGACTGGAGACAACCGGCGAATCGCTGGATTTCATGCGGCTGGTGGCCGTCGGCTCCGATGCGTGGTATGCGGAAGACCATCGCCGCACGCTCCAGGTGGTCGGCCCGGGCACTCGGGTCGTCAACTCCTACGGTCTGACCGAAGCCACAATCGACAGCTGCTATTTCGAGGGAGACGTGGTTTCACTGCCGCCGACGGGAATCGTCCCGATCGGGCGGCCGTTCCCCAACGTTCAGCTGTACGTTCTGGATCAGCATCTCGAGCCGCAGCCGATCGGCATTCCTGGCGAACTGTACATCGGCGGCGCGGGCGTGGCTCGCGGTTACGTCAACCGGCCCGATCTCGACAGCGAACGATACGTCAAGGATCCGTTCGATCCGTCGGGAAACGGACGGCTGTGTCGCACGGGCGATCGCGCGCGATGGCGGAATGACGGACAGCTGGAGTTCCTCGGCCGCGGCGACGATCAGGTCAAGATACGCGGGTTTCGCATCGAGCCGGGAGAAATCGAAGAAGCGTTGCGGGAATGCGGCAACGTGGCCGAAGCCGCCGTGGTGGTTCGCCAGCGGACCCCCGACGACCAGCGGCTGGTGGCCTACATCGTCCCGCAGGCCGGTCGGGCCCTGGAAGCGGCCGATATCAAGCGGATGCTCCGCCAGCGGCTCCCGGACTACATGGTGCCGTCGGCATTTGTTTCGCTCGGCGCGTTGCCGACTCTGGCCAGCGGCAAAGTGGACCGACGCGCCCTGCCCGACCCTGACTGGCAAGGCATTGCCGAACAGCGAGAGTACGTTGCTCCCGCAACGCCTACGGAACAGACGCTCGCGGCGATCTGGACGGACATCCTCGGTGTCGAACGCGTCGGCGCCCGCGACAACTTTTTTGACCTCGGCGGCAATTCGCTGCTGGCCATTCGGCTGGTTTCGCGCGTGCGCACCGAGATGAGCCTGGAACTGCCTCTGGTTGCTCTGTTCGCAGCCCCGACACTGTCCGAACTGGCCTTGAAGGTAGGAGACCTGCAACAGGCGGCTCGGGCCCCGCAACTGCCGGCGATTCGCCGGACCGACCGCAGTCGGCCGCTGCGAGTTTCCTTCACCCAGCACCAGTTCTGGACCGTCTGCCGCATGTTCCCCGGCGTCCCGATGTCGAACATGCACGCTACGCTGCCGATCTCGGGCGAGATCGACCTCGGCATCATGCGTGACACGATCAACGAGATCATCCGGCGGCACGAGAACCTGCGGACCACGTTCACCGAATTGGATGACGGCACACCGATCCAATGCGTGGCCGATGAACTGACGGTAGACCTCCCGGTGGAGGATCTGCGTCAGGTGCCGGAATCCGAACGGATGGAAAGCGTGCGGGGGATTTCCCGGAAACAGCGCGCTCATGTTTTCGACTTCGGCAGGCTGCCGCTGTTTATCATCCGGCTCCTGCGGTTGAGCGACAACGAACACGTGCTGATCGTGACGACCAACCACATCATCTCCGACGGATGGTCGCTGCAATTGCTGATTCGCGAGGTCAGCGAGATTTACGCGGCATTCTGCGAGCATCGCCCCTCGCCTCTGCCCGAACTCCAGGTGCAGTATGCCGACTTTTGCCAGTGGGAGCATGACCTCCTGCAGAGCGAGACCGGCAACCGGCTGATGGAATACTGGCGGGACAAGCTCGCCGGCGCATCGAATCCCGACCTTCCCACGGACCGTCCGCGCACAACCGACGCGCCGCACGTGCAGAAGAAACGCAGTTTCCGCATATCCGGAGCCACGAGGACCCAGGTCGAGAGCCTTGCCCGCGCATTGGATGTGACTCCTTTTGTTGTGTGGCTCGCGGCCTTCAAGACTTTGCTCGCGCGGCTCAGCAACTCCACGGACATTGCGGTCGCGGCGCCCGTCGCGAATCGCAACCGGATCGAAACGCACAACATGCTCGGGGTCTTCGTCAACACGCTGATCCTGCGCTCGGATCTATCGGGGAATCCCTCGTTCCGCGAAATGGTCGCGCGAGTCCGCGCAACTACCGGCGACGCGTTCGATCGCCAGGAGTTGCCGCTGACAATGCTGGCCGACGCAATCGAACCTGACCGCGATCCGAAACGGTTCCCGTTGTCGCAGGTTATGTTCAGCTACCTTCAGCGAACGACGCGGCAGGCACCGCGAAGACATTCCGGGCTGAAGATCGGATACGAGTACATCGACAGCGATCCGCTTTCGACGAGGCTGGATCTGGTGCTGACGATTGCGGAGCGTCCCCACGACATGGAGGCGTCGCTGAAATACGACGCGGCCTTTTTCGACGATGCGACCATCGACTGCATGGTGGACAGTTTCTTTGCCCTGGTGGAAGGAGTCATCGACAACCCCGACCGGCGACTTGCCGATATCACGCTCGAACGAACAGCCCCGGCTTTCGTGAATGAGCCGGTTGCCGCACTCCGTGCTGCCTCCGGTGCGGCAGGAGAACTGGCTTCGGCGGAAATGAAGTCTCTCGTGACTCTGCGGCCGGCTGATTCGGGGACTCCCCTGTTCTTCATACCGGGTCTGGGCGGCCACGTTGCGTCGTTCTTTCAGCTGGCCCAGAACCTTTCCGCCGATCGTCCCGTATATGCTCTGCAGGCGCTGGGGCTGGATCCCCAACAGCAGCCGCAGGAGGATATCGGCGAGATGGCCTCGCATTTTCTGTCGGAGATCCGGTCCGTCCAGCGACACGGCCCGTACCTGCTGGCAGGCTGGTCGCTTGGCGGCGTGGTCGCATTGGAGATGGCGCGGCAGCTCGAAGCGTCCGGTGAAGCAGCGGCACTCGTCGCATTGCTCGACACGCATCTGAACATTACGGATCGTGACATTCCGGAGATGACCGACGCGTCCGTGCTGAAGTGGGTCGGTCCGCTGCTGCAGATTTCGCCGGCCGTGCTCCGCACGATGACACCCGAACAGCAATGGGAGTTGATCTCGGAACGGGCCAACCGTGAAGTAGGTTTAGGGATGGCCGAACTGCGGCGACTGGCGGATGTATGCAAAGCCCAGCTGCGGGCGGCCGCCAAGTACCGTCCGCAACCCTATCACGGAAGAGCGGTGCTGTTCCGCGCGAGCGAGGCGCAGCGAGACATTGATCCCCGCTGGGTGCTGCTTGTTCCGAAACTGCAGGTCGAGCGGGCACCGGGCAACCATTACACGATGCTTCAGCCTCCCAACGCACAGGCGCTGGCTGAACGCCTTGACCGGCGTCTTCAACGAGCCGCAAGAGTCCCGTTGGCGAGGAATCCGCAATGAAACTGATCTCGGTGCTGATGCGGAAATCCTGGCGGACGATGCTGGTGGCGGCAATCATCGGCGGCGTCAGCGGCGTATCGAACGTGGCGCTGCTGGCCATCATCCATCGCACGCTCCGCAATCCGGGCGCATCTCCGGCCTATCTGTTGTGGCTCTTTGTCGGCTTCTGCGTGGTTGTCCTGGTGACACGTGCTTGGTCGCAACTGCTGCTGACCCGGCTCGGTCAGGACTCGATTTCCGAACTGAGACTGGGCCTTTGCCGCCGAATCCTCGAGTCTCCGCTGCGGCATCTGGAAGACATCGGCTCGCACCGCATGCTGGCCTCCCTGACGACCGATGTCGTCGTGATCACGCAGGCCATGAGCGGAATTCCGACGGTCTGCGTCAATGCGATCATCCTGATCTTCGGCGCGGCGTACCTGGGCACGCTCTCCGTCTCGGTTCTGGCAGCGGCCGTGGCCTTTTGCGGCGCCGGCATCGGCAGCTACAAGTTCTTTTCCCGCTGGGCGCGAAGCTACATCCTGGTCAGCCGCGAAGCCCAGGATACGCTGATGAAACACCTGCGCAACATGATCCACGGGATCAAGGAACTGAAAATGCACCACGACCGGCGGCAGGAGTTCGTCGGTGACGTGCTGCTGCCGACCGAGTCCATGGTGCGCGAGAACCAGTACATCGGATCGTGCCTGCAGGACTTCGCGATGTCCTGGGGGCGACTCCTGTTTCTCGTCGCGATCGGATTGCTGCTGTTCGTATGGCCGCGAATCCAGCCCCTGGACGGGGCGACGCTGACCGGATACACGCTGGCCATCTTCTACCTGATGTCTCCGCTGGAACGAATCCTCGCGTGGCTGCCGCTCCTGTCGCGGGCCGAGATCTCGGTCCGCAAGATCGAGCGGCTGGGCCTGATGCTGGATCAGGAAGCGGTGGAGAATCTGCAGCTGCAGGCAACCCCGGTCTGGTCGCGCATCGATCTGGCGGGAGTGACGCATGAGTATCACCGCGAGGGCCAGGACCACGGGTTTCAGCTGGGCCCGATCAACCTGTCACTGCACCGCAACGAGATCACGTTCCTTGTCGGCGGCAACGGATCCGGCAAGACGACGCTGGCCAAGCTCATGGCAGGGCTTTACTTTCCCGCCGGCGGCGAGATCCGTCTGGACGGCGTGCCGGTCAACGAAGCGAATCGCGAGACCTACCGTCAACTGATCGCAGCGGTTTTCGACGACGCCGTGGTCTTCGACGGTCTGTGGGGACTGCGGGGCCCCGATCTGGACGACCGCGCGCAACGATTGCTCCACGAACTGAAGTTGAATCACGTTGTCAGGATCTCGGATCGCACGTTCTCAACCACCGATCTGTCGCGCGGACAACGCAAGCGGCTTGCGCTGCTGACAGCTTATCTTGAAGACCGGGACGTGTATCTGTTCGATGAATGGGCCGCGGACCAGGACCCGGTTTTCAAACAGGTCTTCTATCAGCAGCTGCTTCCGGATCTGAAGCGGCGCGGGAAAACGGTGATCGCCATTACGCACGACGATCGATATTTCACAATGGCGGACCGCGTGATCAAATTGGAGGAAGGGCATGTCTTGACCGATTCCCCGCCGCAGGATCGGCAGGCCCTCGCCATGGAACCCCTGCAAGACTGAGGGAACATCGCGACGGAACGGATGCAGCGCGACGTAATTAGTTGCGGCTTGAAACCAGGTCTTTGGTGAACGTAATGAAAGCCTTTCTGGGATTCTTAGTGGTGGCCGTTATCGGAGCGGCAGTCGTCGCCTGGCAGTGGCGCGGCACCTGGGAGGAGAAACCCCGTTTCCGCACTCTGGAAGCCAAGCGAGGCGACTTGTTGATCTCGGTCAGCGCAACGGGCACCGTCGAGCCGGTTGAGGTGGTGGATGTGGGAGCTCAGATCATCGGCCGCATCAAGGAATTCGGCCCGGATCCGGGCCGGCCCGGCAAGACCGTAGACCACGGTTCGAAAGTCAAGAAGGGGGATGTGCTGGCTCTGCTCGACGACGCCCCGAGTCAGGCGGAACTGGAAAAAGCGAAAGCCAACCTGAAACTCGCCCAGGCAGAATTGCTGCGGGACGAGGCACATCTGAAGCAGGCGGAACGGGATTACGAACGGGCGAAATCCCTGCGGGACACGAATTCGGAAAGCGACTACGACCGCGCCGTCGCCCAATTCGAGGTCGCCAAGGCGGATATTGCCTACGGCCAGGCCCGCGTCGAGCAGGCGGGAATCGCGCTCAAGCAGGCGGAAATCAACGTCGGTTACACGCGCATTCTCGCGCCGATCGACGGCGTCCTGATCGATCGCCGGGTGAATGTCGGCCAGACGGTCGTCGCCGGATTGAACGCCCCGAGCCTGTTCCTGCTGGCCAGGGACCTGAACCGCATGCAGGTCTGGGCCGCCGTGAACGAGGCGGATATCAGCGAGATCCACGAAGGCCAGAAGGTCATGTTCAAGGTGGACGCCTATCGCGACCGGACGTTTTCAGGCGTGGTGTCCCAGATACGGCTCAATGCGGGAATGTCGAACAGCGTCGTGACCTACGGCGTGGTCGTGGACATCGACAATTCCGATGGCAAACTGCTCCCCTACATGACCGCCAACCTTCAATTCGAGGTCGCGCGCAGGGATCACACCCTGCTCGTCCCGAATCAGGCATTGCGGTGGCGCCCGACGCTGAAGCAGATTACGCCCGGCGAACGGGCGAAGTTCCAAGCCCCGGCCCCCGGCGAGAAAGGCCAGGAAGAGCCCGTCGAAGTCGCATCTCCGATCGTGTGGCTCCAGTCTCCGGACGGCCTCGTGCACGGCAAGCCCGTAACTGCGGGACTGAGCGACGGCATGTCCACCGAGATCAAGTCGGACGACCTGCCCGAAGGATCGCTCCTGGTCGTGGGAACGATGCGGCGAGCCAAACGCGATTTCGTTTCGAGCTTCGTGTCGAGAGTGACCAAGACAGGCACGGGCGAGTAGCCGCATGAATCTCATTGAACTGCGAAACGTCGACAAGACCTATCATCTCGGCGAAGTCGATGTCCCCGTGCTGAAGGGTGTTTCGCTGGACATCCGGCGCGGCGAATTCGTGGCGCTGATGGGAGCGTCGGGATCGGGCAAGACCACGCTCATGAACCTGCTGGGCTGCCTCGACCGGCCGAGTTCCGGGTCTTTTCGGCTGGAAGGGGTCGAGATCACCGAACTGACCCGCCCGCAGCTGGCCGCCCTGCGCAGCAGCCGCATCGGTTTCGTATTCCAGAGCTTCAACCTGCTGCCGCGCACCTCGTCGCTCGACAACGTCCTGATGCCGACCTCGTATTCGACGCAGCGTGTCGGGTTGCGGAAGCTGCGGCTCCGGTGCCGTGAACTGCTGGAATCGGTGGGGCTGCGTGCCCGCCTGGATCACGCTCCCGGACAGCTGTCCGGCGGTGAACAGCAGCGAGTCGCCATCGCCCGGTCGCTCGTCAATGAACCGACGCTGCTGCTGGCCGACGAGCCGACGGGCAACCTCGACTCGCGCACCGGCAAGGAAATCCTGGCTCTGTTCCGGCAGTTGAACCGGGAACGCGGCATCACGCTGCTGCTGGTGACGCACGACGCGGAAGTGGCCAAACACGCGGACCGCGTGATTCGCATGGTCGACGGATGCATCGTCGAGGACAGCGATGCGGAGGGGGCTGCCGCGGCATCGCCGGACGGCACACGCAGCGAGCACGCTCCCATCCCGGTTCGGCGAGCCCGCAATACGCTGCGGGTTCTGACCGGCGCCGCCCGCATCGCGTTTCAAGCCATGCGGCGCAACGTCATGCGCACGGCTCTGACGATGCTCGGCGTGATCATCGGCGTGGCCGCCGTCATCGCAATGATGGAAATCAGCCAGGGCGCTTCGTCGGCGATCGAGGTCACCGTCTCCAACATGGGCGCCAATACCGTGCTGGTGACTCCCGGAGCGCCGCGTCCCGGCAGCAACGCGTCGGAGAGCGTAAACAGCCTGTTTCCCGACGATGCGCAGGCCATCGAAGAAGTCTGTCCCAATGTCGTGTGCGCGGTGCCGGTCGTCCGCGCGCGAGCCTCGGTGATCTTCGGCAATCGGGACTGGCGGCCGAATTATCTTCTCGGCAGCACGCCGGACTTCCTCGTCGCCCGCAACTGGACCGAGATGGACCTGGGCCGCGCATTTACCGACAGGGAAGTGGCCGTCGGTGCCAAAGTCTGTCTTATCGGCCAGACGCTCGTCCGCGAACTGTTCGGCGAGAGGTACCCCGTCGGCCAGGAGGTGCGGATTCAGAACGAGCCATTCACGGTGGTTGGCGTGCTCTCTTCCAAGGGAGCCAACCTGCTGGGGGTCGACCAGGACGACATCCTTCTGGCGCCGTGGACCACCGTCAAATTCCGCGTCAGCGGCGGAGGCGGCGCGGGAAGCCGACCGCGCACGACAACCAGCAGCGAAACCGCGCCGGGCCCGACGCTGACCGAACGCCTGCCGGGAGTCGGACAGAGAGTGCGCAGCGAAAACGTGGACCAGATTCTCGTCCAGGCGAAATCGCCCGACGCGATCGCTCCCCTGATCGACGAGATCAGCCACCTGCTGCGCGACCGGCATCGGCTGGGCGACGACGAAAGCGACTTTCGCGTCCGCGACATGGCCGAAGTGTCCAACGCCCTGGAAAACACGGTTCGCCTGCTCTCCGGACTCGGCCTGTCCGTAGCCGCCGTCTCTCTGATCGTCGGCGGAGTCGGGATCATGAACATCATGCTGGTCTCCGTCACGGAGCGCACGCGGGAAATCGGGTTGCGCATGGCGGTCGGCGCCAACGCAAACGACATCCTGCGGCAGTTTCTCGTCGAGTCGGTCGTGCTGTGCCTCGTGGGCGGCATGATCGGAATCCTCGCGGGCCGCGCGACATCCCTGCTGGTCGGCGAGATCATGGACTGGCCGACCCAGCCCTCCGTGGCAGCCGCCGCCGTGGCCGTCGCAGTCTCGGTCGCCGTGGGTGTGACATTCGGGTACTACCCGGCGTGGAAGGCTTCGCGGCTCAATCCGATCGAAGCGCTGCGGTACGAGTAACTCACCCGGTTTGTTCCTTTCCATCGCGGAGCGTCGGCACATGGCGCATTACGGAATCGTCGCACCTCCGGCCGTCGGTCATCTGGCGGGACTCGGCTCGCTGGGCTGCGAATTGAAGCGGCGCGGCCATCAGGTCACGGTCTTTTCCGGAGAACGCGCCGAGTTCATGACCCAGCGGCTCGCCCTGCCCTTCTGCAATTACACGGATGACGACAAAGCCGTCAGGCTCATCCATCAACCAATGCTGCTCGCGGCGTCATGCCTCGGCCTGCGGATCTCGATGGTCATGCGAGTGCGGTTTGCGTACTGGGCGGATCAGGCGTTGCGCAGGCTCCCCGAGAAACTGCGGGAAGCGCAGGTCGATGCGTTGCTCGTTGACCGCACTCAACTCGCAGTCGGAACCGTTGCCGAACATCTCGGCCTTCCCTTCGCAACCGTTTCGACCGGGGTGCTGTGGAATGAAGAGGTCGGCGTGCCGCCCCATTGCACGGGCTGGTCCTACGGCGAAGGCCGCTGGCCGCTGCTGCGAAACCGTCTGGGCTACGCGGCATGGCACCTGTTTCTCGGACCCGCGCTCACGACCATCAATCGATTCCGCCGAGGGCACGGCCTGAAACCGCTGAAGGAAGTCAACGACGCCTTCTCGCCGCTGGCGCAGCTGTCCCAGATGTGTTCCGAACTGGACTTTCCGCGATCGCACCTGCCTCGGAACTTCCATTACATCGGCAGCCTGTCCGGTGGCCGCCCGGAACAGACCGCCGACTTTCCCTGGGATCAGCTGGACGGGCGTCCCCTGATCTATGCTTCGGTGGGCACGGTCCACGACCGGCGATGTTTCCAGGCGTTCCCCAAGATCGCCGCGGCCTGCGCCGGCATCGACGCCCAACTGGTCATTGCGCTCGGAAAATGGCGTGATGATCGCCCGGACGGCGGCCAGGCATTGCGAAACCTGCCCGGAAACCCGATCGTCGTCGGCTTCGCGCCGCAGATCGCCCTGCTCGAAAAAGCATCTCTGCTGATCACCCATGCCGGAGCAAACACGGTGCTCGAAGCGCTCAACGCCGGCGTGCCCATGGTCGCGCTTCCGCGGGCCGTCGATCAACCGGCCATGTCCGCAAGAGTGGTACAGTCCGGCGTGGGAGTGCGTGCGTCGTTCCGCAGTTTCCAGCCTTCCGCGCTGCGGCAGCAGATCCTCCAGGTACTCTCGGATCCGTCGTTCCGCGAACGGGCTCGCCGCATCGGCGCGGCACTGCGGGCCGCCGGAGGCGTACAACGCGCTGCCGATCTCGTCGAACAACTGCTGCCGGTCGGTCCCTCGAAATAACCCCAGCCCCGCCGAGGTTTACCCGGCCGGCGTAAGTCAGAGAGCAGAAAACCGCATCCCGCGAACCGACGCGCCGACCTGCGAGGGGCCCAGCTGCGTCTTCGTCCGGCTTCGGCATCGTCACGGAGCCGGGTCCGGTATCGGCACAACTTCCGCGCTGGTGGCCGGCTGCGGCTCCAGCGCAGGTTGATTTTCCGCGGCCCCTTCCGCCAAACGCTGGGGATACTCGCCGAGACTCACAGGGGCCGGAACGGTCGTCGGCATGACGCGGCGATTCCGGAACCGGCGGGCTTCGCGCACCGCGCTCTCGTGCGATTCCTCGGACCACGCGCCTTCCGTCAGGTACACCTGCAGACTGTTCAGCAGCGTGCCGCGGACCACGTTCATTTGCGTCAACGCCAGGTTGTAGTCGGCCGTGGCGCGGTGCAGCGCCGTCTCGGCCAGGACTGCCCGCTGCTGCGCCTCGAGCACAAGCTCCAGCCGCGCATCGCCGGCCGCATTGCGTCTGCGCTCGGCGACCAGCTGCGTCTGTGCCGCGACATGCCGATTGTAACTCGATCGCGTGACCGCATAGGCCCGGTCAAGTTCTGTGAACGCGGCCCGCAGTTCAAGCGATATCTGACGCTCCTGCTCCCGCAGCAGCGCGCTGTCGCGGCTGAGCGCCAACTCCGCATTGCGTACCGCCACGTGCCCGAGCCGCTGGCCGATCGGCGTCCGCATTTCGAATCCCATCAGCCACCCCTGAAGCTCGCCGGCCAACAGATCGTCGAAGGCGCTATTGCTGCCTCCGAACAGTTCCTGGCCGTATCCGTGGATGTTGTACTGCCCCACGAAATCCAATTTGATCAGCTCGAAATTGCGGGCCGCAACCAGTTCGAGCTCGCGCTGCTTTACCCGCCACCGCTGCCGGCGAAGCTCTTCCCGCCGAATCAGTGAAAGCCCAAGCGACTCCTCCCAGTCGAACCGGACGTCCGCGCTGATGGGCGGCGTGCTGGGCCGAAGCAGTTTGCCGTCAGTCGCGGGCATGCCAATCAGCGAACGCAACTCCCGCTCAGCCCCGAAGACGCCCGGAATGATCGCTGTTCCGCTCAACGCGTTTTCCACAGCCACTTGCGCCGCATAAAACTGCTCGCGCGCATAGGCCTCCTGGTCCGGTGGATGGATCTGCGCGTCAACGCGACGCTTCTCCAATTGCCATGTGTCGAGGGCATAACCGCGTCCCTCGAGCTTCGCGTCGAGATCCCGGTAGGCGTAATAAAGTTCCCAATACGCCCGCTCCACGTCCCGTAACTGATTGCGAACTGCTGTCTCGAAGTCCACCAGAGCGATGTCGCTGTTGATCCGCGCAATCATCACGCCTCGATACACACCGGGCGTCGCATTCGGACCGGCGATGCTGTTGAATTCGATACCGCCGCCCTGCAGCAGGGGATGGCTGAAACCGGCCGACACGCCCGTGTCGTAGGCGTTCGGCCATCGGACGATTGCCGAGTTGGTCCGAAGATAACTGGTCGCACTGTCCACTCGAAAGCGAGTGCCGGCCGCGCTGACCTTCTCGACTCCCGTCGCCAGGTTGCCAATATCCTCGGTCCGGTAGGTCCAATCGTCGATCGTGAAGCGGCTGTTGATCTCCCGCTCCTGACGCTGACGCAGAAAGTTGGCAAAAAGCTGTGCGTCAAACGCCGACAACGCGGCTTCCGTTCCAAACCGGGGATCCGTCTCCACTACCGCGGGATCGTAGACCGTCGTCGCCGTCGTCGGCGAAGAAACGATACGCCCGCCCGCCTGGACAATCACCTCGTTGTGCGCGAGCGCCTGCTGGACCGCTTCCTCCAAGGTGATCGGAGCGTATTCCAGTTCCTCGAGTCGCCGTACGCTCGGCGGCGGCGCCACGGCGGCATCCGCCGCCCACGCACCCGCATCGACCTGAGCATCCGGATATTCGATCTGCTGAACGACCGCCTGATAATGCGACATGGAGTCATCGAACCGAACGTCCGACGATGACCGACAACCGGCCAGTGCCAGCACACAAGCAGACAACCAGCCTGTAAGAAGCAAGCGGTTACGCATGACGGCGGCAACGTTACCAACGGAGATTCAGTTGCGACACGCAAAACACCAATAGTTCTTCGGATCCAAACAACCGCTACCGTCAGGATCATTGGCTCCACCGAAAAAAGCCGCCGAATCGTTACATTTTGAAATGCAGTGCCGATCAACCGCGGTTCTTAGACGCATTGGGGCAATACAGAGGATTTAGGCACCCCGAAGCAAGAGCATCGCCGCTTGCCCAGGCCTCCGAGACTCGGAGCAGCGCGATCGCGAGATGCCATCGGCGTAAGCGGCTGCCAACTGCTGGCAACGCACGGGCAAAGAACCCGCGTCACCGAACAGAATCGGAAATCCACTCGCGGGGATAAAGCCAGAGAGTGTCAAATTCCCGCCGGACCATGCGGTCTCGCACCGGCGGAGCCGCGCTTCCGGGACGGTAATACCCGAGTTGGCTTACGCGCCGACACGGTTGTTCGGCAGCCAACTCCAGTGGCCAGAGGGCGGCTGAGCCGAAGAAATGTATTCCGGAAATCGCCGGTTGCAGCACAGGGTTGCGGGTCTGACCGTACCGTTCCAACGCCGGTTCGTCGAAGTAAAGCGGATGAAAAAACAACTCGGTGGGAGCCCATGCCATCGTGGAGTCCGTCCACCCATCCCGCCCCATCGCCGCCTGACTCATGGGCGCCGCAGTGGTGAAAAGGCCTTCTGAACAATCCTGCGGGAGTGTCTCCCCCTCGATGCGCGAGGTGGCATGAATCTCCGAAAGCGGCTTGAACGATGCCAGAGCGCCGGGCTCCGTACACGGATTCAGGTTTGCCCGCCGAGAACTCTCGGCCGATATCGCGGGTACGGCCCAAGCCAGCCCGATCGAGAGCAGCACGCTGAACCATCGCACGACGCATCCCAACCGCCGGGCGACATGACTATGAATCATCGGGTGAGTCATTTGGCTCCATCCTTGCCACCGCGCAGAGCTCGGCACGACGAACCGGTGAATTCACACCCTCCGCGCCGACGCATCGCCTCGATAATCATCTCGGCTTGGCTCTCAGCGTAATTTTTGTCCAACCGATTCCGTCGGAATAAATCAAGCAACCGATAAAACCTACCACCCTCTTTGCTATCGCTGGCAGCACGATTCAGAACCCACTGCGGACGTCGTTTGCTTCAAATCGCCGCTTCCCCACTCAAATGGTCCAACTCATTCGGTGAATTGGCCCAAGCGAGGGTTCTCGACGCGTTCGTACTCGGCATAACTCATGCTGATGGATATTGAGTGGTCTCCAGCGTTGAAGTTAATGCAAGGTTCCTGGGCCAGACGTTCATCGCACCACGTCTCCAAACCAAAGAGCTTCCCGAAGGGGGGAATAGAGCCGGGAGCCAGTCCGGTCAGATCGAGCACTTCGTCGCGGGATGCAAATCGCAGGTTGCGGACTCCCGCATTTCGTCGAACCAGCTTGCCCGCGAGTCGACGGTCGGCGGGAAGCACAAACATCACGAACGCGTCGTCGACTTTGCAGATCAGCGCCTTTGCCCCGCTGGACAAGCTGGTGCCGCGGACTCGAGCCGCTTCTTCGCTGGTGAAGACCGCTTCGTGCCGAGAAACCTGAAAGGCTACGCCGTCAGCAAGCAGAAATCCGGTCAGGCGTTCGAAGACCGAAGGTGTCGAATTCATAATCAACCTTCTTGGGCATTATGGCCACCGCTAAGGAGCTAGGGCAAATCACGATATTATCCGCAGGAACCGCCACGGTCATTACAATCGATCCAACGCTGTAAAGCTTAACAGTTCTAACGTTTATGACGAGTGACAGCGGCAAGAAACTGCCGCTTTGATCTTGCAAAACCACTACCGCTTCGTATTCTGATAGGTTGTACGCGTCGTTGTCGGCGGCGTGTGACCGCATTTCCGGATCTCGCAAGCCCTTCATGTTCGGGCGGGCTATCAGCAGTCGCACCGGACAGTCGCCAGGGAACAGGCAACTCGATGAGTTCCCCGAGGGCCAGGCAGCATGAGTCAGTTTCTTTTCCAATACTACCCGGTTCATCCGACGACATGGGTCTACCTGTCGTCGCTGCTGATGGTCGGGTTGTTTTTCAAGTTCGGCCGTTTCTGGAGCGTCCGAAATCTTGACCTCGTGCTGCTGATCCTGCTGGCTCCGGGATTGCTTCTGGTGCATTTCGGCAGCGAAACCGTGAAGCGGGAAGGCGTAACGGCTTCCGACGCATCGGCCAAGCCCAAGCCGCGCTCCGATACGACGGCGACGGACCTCGGATCTCGGCCCCAGGAACCTGCCAAGAGTGCCGAAAAGGCTCCGGCGGCGGGCGAGAGCATCCCAGCCGCGAAACCGTCCGGCCTGGATGCGGCGGCAACGGTAGCGGCTTCTGCGGATGATGTGGCGAGTCAGATACCGCGAACCCGTTTGAGCGGCCGGGCACTTCAGTACATCGGCTTCGTTTGGCTCCTGAGTGCGTGCGGCCTGTTTCTGCTGCGGCTGTTGCTCGATCCCACAATGGTCCGCCGGCCGCTTCTCGAGCCCAACCTGTCGCCCGGGGGGCTCACGTTCATCGGTTGCTCGCTGTTTGTCTTCTTGATGGCAAACGTCGTGAACAGCCAGATCACCGAGGAGAACCTCGCCAGCGCACGGGGTGCCGACCAGTTGCTCTCGGGAGTGCCGGACCAAGGTGCTGCCGCTTTGTTGAAGAAGCACGGGCCGGGCAATGCGTTGCTCCACTTCGTGCCCAGTCTGGCAACCGTGCCTTTGACGTGGAACGAAGGCGGTGTCGCGGACGTGAATGTGCGTTACGTCCGCATTGCCAAGATCATGGCGATCCTATCCCATTTCGCCATTGTGTTTGGAATTGTGGCGATCGGTTACCGGCACTTCGACAACATCCGCATGGGGCTGGGGGCGGCAACGCTGTACCTGATGCTGCCCTACACCTCACAGATGACCGGACGGGTGGATCATGTCCTGCCCGCGGCCCTGCTAGTCTGGGCGGTGCTTTGTTATCGGCGTCCGCTGACCTCGGGAATGTTCATTGGCATGGCGATTGGCGTGATTTACTATCCGCTATTCCTCCTGCCGCTGTGGATCAGCTTCTACTGGCAACGCGGCCTTCTGAGATTTCTCGGCGGCGTCGCCGTGACATTGACGGCTTCCGTATTGTCACTCGTGCTCGTCTCGACCAGCCCGGCGGACTTCCTGGCGAAAGTCCAGGTACTGTTTGGCATCTGGCTGCCCCTGCGCGAAGGGTTGCAGGGTATCTGGCAGCTCGGCTGGGACCCGATATTCCGAATCCCATTGATGGCCGGGTTCGTTGCCATCAGCTGTGCGATGGCGATCTGGCCAGCTCAGAAGAACCTCGGCACACTGCTGAGCTGTTCGGCTGCAATCATGGTGGCAACACAGTTCTGGCACGGATTCGGCGGCGGACTCTACATGGCCTGGTTCCTTCCCCTGGTACTGCTCACCATCTTCCGACCGAATCTTGAGGACCGGATTGCCCTCTCGGTGTTGGCGGAAAGCTGGTTTCAGAAGCGCCGCCATCGGACGGGCCTGAACGGGGCCGAAAAAGCTGCGTGATCCGCCCTCGGGGATCCTCTTCAAGCAACAGGCGGGGCCGAAGTGCCCGGATCGTCAGGTCCGTAGCGGCCGCGATATTCTTCGGCCGGGTATTTTGCGGCGTTTCGCTCCATCTTTCGTCGAACGGTTGTGCTGATGTCGAGGTCCAACTCATTGGCCATGGCCAGCAGATAGCACAAGACGTCGGCGATTTCCTCACCGATGGCGACCAGCTTCGACTCTTCCTCGCCGACGCGGCGCGAGGCATCCGTCGTGATCCACTGAAAATGCTCCATCAATTCAGCCGCTTCGATGGCCATCGACATGGCGAGATTCTTCGGAGCATGAAACCGATGCCAGTCGCGTTCGGCCACGAATCGCTGCACCAATTCGCGCAATTCAGCCACGGTTGTCTCGGCATCGCTCATGGAGGTCACCTCGCTGCGAATGTCATTTCAGCGCCAACATGCGTTCCAGGGCAACGAGCGACCAGCGCGAGGTTTCCTCATCGACGCGGATGACATTCACGGGATGGCCCGCAGCGAGATTCTCGAGGCTCCAGCAGAGATGCGCCAGGTCGATCCGGTACATCGTCGCGCACATGCAGACTACGGGCGAAAGGAAGTGGATTTCCTGGTCCGGATAATCGCGTTTCAGGCGATTGACCAGATGCAGTTCCGTCCCGATCGCCCACTTCGTTCCCGCCGCGGCTTTGCTGACCGTGTCGATGATCTTCCCCGTGGATCCTGAAACATCCGCCAGGTCGTTGACCTCCTGCGGGCATTCCGGATGAACCAGAATGCGAATCCCCGGCACCTGCTGACGGAATTGCACAACATGTTCAGGACGAAACATCTGGTGCACGCTGCAGTGGCCCTGCCAGAGAATGATCCGGCTCCGCCGGAGGTCTTCCGCCGCATTCCCCCCCAGTTCGTCGGACAGCGGATGCCACACCGGCATCTGTTCGTTGGTGATCCCCATGCGCAGCGCCGTGTTGCGTCCCAGGTGCTGGTCCGGAAAGAAGAAGACCCTCCGAGTACGCTCCAGCGCCCATCGCAGGACCGCGGCCGCATTGCTCGAAGTGCAGACAATTCCGCCGTGCTTGCCGCAAAACGCCTTCAAACTGGCTGCCGAGTTGATGTAGGTAACCGGGGTCAGGTCCGAGGTATCGATGTGCTGCCCCAGATCTTCCCAGGCTGCTTCGACCTGCTCGATCGCGGCCATGTCGGCCATCGAACAACCGGCCGACAGGTCAGGCAGGACAACGCTCACTCGCTCCCCGCCTCGCTCCGTCAATCGCTCCGGACGATTAGCCAGGATGTCCGCGGTCTCCGCCATGAAATGCACACCGCAAAACACAATCGCCCGGCACTGGCTGCTGTCCGCCGCCATCTGGCTCAACTGCAGGCTGTCTCCCCGCAGGTCGCTCAGTTCGATCACCTCGTCCTGCTGATAGTGATGGCCCAGAATCAGCAAACGATCACCCAGCGCCGATTTCACTGCGCCGATACGCTGAATCAGTTGCCGATTTTCGAGCGACCTGTAGGAAGCAAAGTCGTAAGCGGGTGTATCCGTCGCGCGGAGGGTTGTCATGGCAGTTCCACGGGTGGCAAATACCGAACTCGAATGCCCGAATTATAGGTTGCAAAGGCCGCCGGAAAACATCCTGCCTTTCTTTGCAGTTTTCCCCGCTTGCTTCGCCTGCTGCCAATACGGGCGTTCTGTCTCTCCCGGCAGTCTGCCAACCCAAGCAATTCCGGGCAACCGAAGAATCGGACGGCGAGACTTCGGCCGATTGCGCAAAGTCTAGGGCGGCAATCGCCGATAAACTTCGAAGTGCCCGATTCGGCCCGTTGCCAAGCGGGCGAGCAATTCCGGCCCCCAATCGCGGCGTAAGAACGGCATGGATGCAGTCACGGCGTGTTCGGACTCCCTGGGAGCGTTCGATCCGGTGGTTCCACCCATGGTCTCGCCGGCCAACTCAGCGGCGGCCAGCACCGCGGGGATGAACCCTGCAGGATCCGGCGCAAGGGTCGCAAATCCAGCGCCGGCCGGCCAACCGACCGTCCCCAACAGGTCGGCTTCGCAGCCACCTTCGCAAGACATCGGCGACGCGATCGCGAAACTGCCGCCCTATGTGCGAAGCCTGCTCAAGGTGGAAGTCCCCGTGCGAGTCACGCTCGCCGCGACAAAGCTGTCGCTTCAGCGTATTCTCGACCTCAGCCCGGGCGTAATCCTGCAGTTCAACAAGTCCTGCGATGAGCCGTTGACGCTGGAAGTCGGCGAACAGGTGGTCGCGCTGGGTGAAGCCGTCAAGGTGGGCGACAGATTCGGACTCTCGATCAAATCGATCTTGATGCCCGCCGAGCGATTCTGGGTCGTCGGCAAGCAAAGCACCGCGGTCAGAGCCAAGTAAACGGCGAGCATCGAATCGCAAATCAGCCCGATGAACCGCTCGCGGCCGCTTGAAGTTCCGACGCCCGACTCCAAAGCTGATCAAGCCCCTGTTTCATCAAATCCGCGGGAGAGACCGTCAGCACGTTTCGGTGCTTGTCGATCTGGCCATTGATCCGGTCGACCATCTTGCCCCGGCGCTGATCGATTTCTTCCTGCAATACATCGCTCAGCAGGTGCCCGAACTTGTGAACGCCCGGCCCGTCGAGCTTGCTGATACGCTGCAATCGAAAATCCGTCAGTTCGATGCCCGCATCGGTCACTCGCGGCGAAAGACACAGACGGGGCGTTGAGTCGGCGATGCGGAATTCGATTCCGACGAGGCAATCAACCCGCAATCTGACCTTGGCATCCGCATCCGCGCTGAAACTGAATAACTGGACTCCCTGACGCCATTCCGCCCAGCGGCCCGATGCCAGCAGATGGGCGTCTACGATCAGCGTCAGACCGGCCCCCTTGCCTTCGACAGCACGGACATTCTCCAGCCGGACCTGAAGTTCCTGTTCGGGATGAACCAGATTGACCTGATAGCGTTTCCAGCTGCCGTGATTCACTACCTTTCTGTGGCTGTGCGTGGAAAGCCGGAGTCCCTCCTGCTTGATGTCCACTCCCGCCCAGACCTCCTTGGTCATTCCCCATTCTTTGGTGTTCTCGAAGTTGTGCGGCAGGTTCTGCAACACGACCAATCTGAGCAGGTCAGCCAGACCCTGAACATCCTCGTCGCTGATCGCCTTCGGCGTATCGGGCCCGATGAGCGATGGCACGGCAATGCTGTCTTGCCCAGAAAGCGGCAGAGGAGTCAAAGCCAGCACCAGAGCCAAACTCAGCCCGCGCGCCGCACGCATTTGGCGGAGCCGATCATCCACCATCCTTGCTGTCATACACTCGCTGGCAGATCCGCTGCCATCTCCTGCAGCATTTTCGTTGGCTTTCCGGTTATTCCCCGGTTATCGCCACAGTTGCCGTGTGCGTTACCGTCCCCGTTTGGGATGGCCATGGGCCACGGCCAAAGGAAGCCTACGCATGTCGCTCACGGCGGAAAAGAGCAAGACTCGCGAAATCTCGCCATCCTCGTTCCTCTGGACGCCTTGCCGGCTAGAATATTGCCATGATTCTGATCATCGACAACTACGATTCGTTTACCTACAACCTGGTCCAGCGGCTGGGTGAAGTCGATCCGACTCTGGATATTCGGGTGTATCGCAACGACCAGATATCCACGGACGAGGTCGCTCGCCTGGCGCCGTCGCACCTGATTATTTCGCCCGGTCCGTGCACTCCGAACGAAGCGGGCATTTCGGTGGAATGCGTGCGCCGGTTTGCCGGCAAGGTGCCGATGCTGGGAGTGTGCCTTGGCCATCAGTCGATGGGGCAAGCCACGGGCGGAACAATCGTGCGCGCGAAACGCCTGATGCACGGCAAGACGGACGAAATCCATCATGACGGCCGGGGGCTGTTCGTCGGGCTGCCCAACCCGTTCATTGCGACGCGTTACCACAGTCTCGTTATCCAGCCGGACACGCTGAGCAGCGACTTCGAGATTTCCGCATGGACGCCGGCTCCGGACGGTTCGCGTGAAATCATGGGAATCAGGCACAAGCGCTGGCCGATGGAAGGTCTGCAGTTCCATCCCGAGAGTTTCCTGACCGAATGCGGCCACGAACTGCTTCGACGATTTCTTCTGCTTCGAGTTAACTGACATGCCGCGAAGCCGGACTCGACTCCGCGACAAACGGCGAGGCACCGCGAATTCGGCTCGGCATATCCACGTTTTTCGCAGCCAAGCATGGCGCATCCCCAACTGATCAGCGTCGATGAGGCTCAGCGCCTGATTTTTTCCTTGGCGGTTCCCCGCCTTGCGCACTTGTGCCCACTGGATTCGGCACTGGGCCATGTGCTGGGAGAGTCGGTGGTCAGTCGCGAGGATTCTCCTCCTTTTGACAAGTCGCTGGTGGACGGCTGCGCGGTGCGGGCCTGTGACGTAAGCCGGATTGGCGGCGAACTGCGAGTGCTCGAATCGATTGCAGCCGGAGAGGTACCTTCACAGCGCGTCGTTGCGGGAACGACTTCGCGAATCATGACCGGCGCACCGATTCCCGAGGGCGCCGATGCTGTGGTGATGTGCGAATACGTGGAGTCCGTTCCGACGGGCTCCGGCCGAGAGACGGTCCGCATCGGCTCGGCGGAAATCCGGGCCGGCCAGCACATACTTCGCCGCGGTGAGTCGATCCAGCGCGGCGCGGTGGCTTTGCCGGCGGGCAGGCAGCTTCGCCCGGTCGATATCGGCGTGCTCGCCGCACTCGGTGTTGAACTGGTTTCGGCAGTCGCCAGACCGTCCGTCGCGATCGTTGCGACAGGGTCTGAACTGATGCCTGAGTCCGGTCAACTGGGCCCCGCCCAGATCCGCAACAGCAACGGCCCCATGCTGCGTGCTCTGCTGGGACAGCTGGCGGGCCGCGTCAACGATCTGGGCATCGGCCCCGATTCCGAGGAGGTGCTGGAGTCGCTGATCCAACAGGGCCTGGAAAGCGACGTGCTGCTTTTGTCCGGGGGCGTGTCGGCCGGAATACACGACCTGGTACCCGGCGTGCTGGACAAGCTGGGAGTCAAACGGGTCTTCCACAAGGTGAACCTCAAACCGGGCAAACCGCTGTGGTTCGGATCGACCGATTCGAATGGCGTAAATCGGCTGGTGTTCGGATTGCCGGGCAACCCGGCCAGCGCGCTGGTGTGTTTCGAGTTGTTTGTGCGTCCGGCACTGATGAGAATGGGCGGAGTGGCCGACGCGAGCCCTCGATTCGGACGGGCAAGACTGGCTGCCGATCTGCTGGTGAGAACGGATCGGCTTTCCTTCCTGCCGGCCCGATACTTTGAAACTGAAGGGGGGGCCGCGGTGGAACGGGTCTCGTGGAAAGGCTCCGCGGATCTTTTCGGCCTGAGTCAGGCAAGCTGTCTGATCCGCGTGCCGTGCGGCGAATACCGACTGGCGGCCGGACAGTGCGTGGACGTCCTGTGGCTCTGATTCAATCCGCGACCGAACGCTGCGGAGCCGTGCATGTGCCGCCACCCCTCTGGACACAACCGGTCGCGACCGCAATAACTCCGACATGTGGCCAACGCTGTTAATCATCATCTACTGTGTTCTGATCATGGCCGCCTCGCTGCTGGGCGGCTGGCTTCCGTCGGTGGTGCGGTTCACGCACACGCGGATGCAGATCACGATGAGTTTTGTCGCCGGCCTGATGATGGGAGTTGCGCTGCTTCACATGCTGCCGCACGCGGCCGTTGAAGCCGGATCGCTGGATCACGTCGCCTATGCGGCGGTCCTGGGCCTGCTGGCCATGTTCTTCGTGATTCGGATCTTTCACGTCCACGGCCATGAACCGCCGGACTCGCCGGTCGAGGAGCACGGCCACGAGTGCCAACATCCGCCCGGCCGGTGCCATGAACATCCGCATGTCCACGAATTGAGCTGGCTCGGCCTGTTTGGCGGGCTGGCCATGCACACGCTGATCGATGGCGTCGCGCTGGCCGCCAGCGTGGCAGCGCAGACGGACGGCGACGCCATGGGGCTGATCGGCCTGGGAACGTTCGTGGCGGTCGTGCTGCACAAACCGCTGGATGCGCTGTCGATCACATCGATCATGCTGGCCGGAGGATGGTCGCCGCAGGCGCGGCGGATCATCAATATCGCGTTTTCCCTGATGTGCCCGATCGGAGCGGTCGTGTTCTACTTTGCCGTGGGCACGCTGGGCGAGGCAGCGAAGCCCGCCGTCGGTTGGTCACTCGGTTTCGCCGCCGGAGCGTTTCTCTGCATTTCGCTGGCCGACGTGCTGCCCGAGGTCCAATTCCACCGCCATGACCGGCTGAAGCTGTCGATGGCGCTGATTCTCGGCGTGGCCCTGGCCTGGGCGATCGGACTCTTCGAACCTTCCCACGAGCATTCCTCGAAACCGCCAGCCGCTCAACACTCCGATCATCAAGATCACTAGCGATCCCCGGACGAACTCGCACTGCTGCGGCGGCGAGTGCCCCAGATCAGCAGCAGCGAGGCCAGCAGCATAGTCACGGCGGCAGCCGCCAGCCACATCCGCGGCATATGCTCCTGCTCCGCGAGCCCCCATCCGGATCTCTGCAGCGCATCGCGATATATCATGATCAGCAGGAGCAATCCGTTGTGGACGACGTGCAGCAGCATGCCCGGCAGCACGCTCCCCGTCCGCGAACAAACCCACCCCAGCATCAAGCCGAGAAACGCGCTTGGCAAGAGCCGTTCGATCGACAAGCCGCTCGTCACCACCACGTGAAACGTTCCGAACAGCACGGCCGTAATCAGGATCGTTCCGGCAGCGGAGAACCTCTGCCGCAGCGCCGCAAACAGGTATCCGCGAAAGAACAGTTCCTCGCACACGGCGGGGATCACCGCGAGCGCGAACAGGACGAAGGCGGGCGAAAGCTGACGAAGCGCCTCGACGACCTTCTCGGCACCCTGAATCTGTTCGGGCGACAAGGTGTTGAACCCGATCGTGCGGCTGAACAGAACCAACTCGTGCGCCAGAGGCCAAAGCGAACATCCGAACATCGCTGCCGCGGCAAAGCCGGCAACCGCTGCCGGACCGATGCGGAATGCATCACGCAACCGGACGCTCTGGAGGGCCGACGAGACGGCCGGGAACCCGGCAAAAAGGGCCGCCGTGATCAAGCCCGAGAGCGCCAACCGGATGCTCATCGACAACCAGTCCAGGCGCTGCAGGCCGTTGGCGAGCAGGAAATAGACGGGGAAAAGCACGGCAAGCAGCAACAGGGCGCCCGATACACTGGGCGCGGTGCGCGACTCCGGGCGGCGCAGCAGCAGATCCGACCACGTCGCCTGACTGCCGTAGAGAATCGCGTCGGTGCCGAATATCCTCGCGGCCACCGCAATCGCGGCCACTGCGTAGATCGCCGTGGACATAACCGCTACGGTCGCCAGCGTCGCATTGACCTGACCCTCCATCAAGTCTCGAGCCAGCAACACGATGTTGACCAGCGGCAGAATGGAAAACATGCCATCGAACTTAAGTCCCGGCATGAGGCTGAGCATGCCCGGAGCCAGCGACAGCAGCATCAGGGGAATCAGGTAGGCCTGAGCTTCCTTGAAACTGCGGGCAAAACTCGTAACGGCCAGAAGGATCGCCGAAAAGAACGCCGCAAAAAGGATCAGCAGAGCAAACACCTGCGCGACAAGCACCGGCGGCAGTCCATTCGGCCCGAACACGGCCTCACTCAGACCGGTACTCACCAAGGTCACGGTCATGGCGAACAGGTTGGCAACGGCAGTCAGCAACGCGACGGTGACCACCGCCACGTATTTGGCGGTCAGCAGACTGAGCCGAGGCACCGGCGCGGCCATCAGCGATTCGAGAGTCCCGCGCTCGCGTTCTCCCGCCGTGAGATCGATCGCCGGATACACCGCCCCGGTAATCGTCATCAGGATCAGGATCAACGGTATCAACGTGGTGAGCGAAACCGCGGGACGCGCATCGCGGATTGCCCGGACCTCACTCTCGATCGGCGGACGTGTATTCACGCCCACCACCTGCAACCGCTCGACCAGGTACTGCTCGTTAAATGCACCGAAGCGGCGCTGCAGGTAATCCACTCCGATCTGGCTCAAGGACGACGATTCTCGATAGAGCAATTGGACCTGCAGCGTCCGGCCCGGCCGCGCAGCATTGGGCCGACGAACGACAACGCCGACGTCGACTTGTCCGGCCGCAACCGGCTTTTCGAGGTTTGTACCGCTCCACCACTGGATCGTCGGCTCCGGACCGGCCTGCTCGCCGCCCACGCTCGATGCGGGCGACTTCTGCTGGTCTTCCGATTTCCGCATCGCCTGCCTGCGGCGAAGCACCTCCTCGGACAGCAGCATGTAATTGCGGAACTGCTCGTTGTCCTCCTTCGCGACATCCAACCCGATGACGCAGGTGAACTGGGTCTTGTTGCTGCGCGGAGACGACAGCAGCCTGTTGAACAGAATGCTCAGCAGCGGATAGACCAGCAGCGGCATCAGCACGAGCGTCACAATGGTTCGGCGATCGCGCAGTGTTTCCCGCAGCTCTTTCAAGCAGAGACGCAGCAGGCGTCCCGACGCGCGACGCTTTGGACGTGCGGCCCCCGTCGGAACCGGAGACGCCCCGGTTTCCTGCGAGGAAGCAGCCGCGTTGGGTGCGCCGAGCGATCGGCTACTGTCGAGGCCTTCGTGATTCATAGGTTCGTCCCGACGCCTGCCAGGAACGCAGACGCACGAGTTGCGATCTCCAGCGGACACTATCCGGCGGCCGGCAACGGACCGATCACCGGTTGCCCCAGCAGGCCGATGAACATATCGACCAGGGACTCGCGTCCCGTCAACTGCTGCAGGTCCCGCAGCGTGCCTTCGTATTCCAGTCGCCCTTGATGCAGCAACCCGAAGCGGTCGCACAATCGCTGAGCCTCATCCAATTGATGAGTGCTGACGATGATCGCCTTGCCCTGCTTGCGGAGGTGAGCGATGTACTCGAACACGACCTGGCTGCCGATCACATCCAGACCGCGGGTGGGCTCGTCCAGCAACATGATGGGCGGATCGTGGATGAGGGCGCGGCCAAGCGTAACCCGCTGCTTCTGGCCCGTGCTCAACACGGCGCACCGCCGGTCCAGCAGCGTGTCGATCTGCAGCAACTCGGAAAGCCCCTGCAGACGCTCCTGTGCCACGTCGAACGGCACTCCGTACAGATCGGCGAAGAACAACAGCATTTCCCGAACGGTCAGCCAGGGATAAACACCATCTTCGGCCGTCACCAGCCCGATTCGCGACTTTACTTCGTCACTGGCGCTCGACGTCCGAAACCCGTCTACCTCGGCATATCCATCGTCAGGTCGCAACAGCCCCACAATCATCCGCACGGTGGTGGTCTTGCCGGCGCCGTTGGGCCCGAGAAGACCGTAGACCTCGCCGGCCGCGACGGAGAACGAAACGCGATCCACCGCAAGCACGTCGCGGCCGCCGGCCTGAAACCGCTTCACAAGCTGTTCGACACGAATCATGAAACAGGCAACTACCGTTGAAACGTCACGAACTGAAGGCCGTATTGTCCCACACATGCCGCCCCACGGTCCCCGGCAGATTGGGGGCCGTCGCCCGGCGTCATTTCTTGTCGGAGGCAGCGAGGCACTTCAAGCGGATATTGCGCCACCGGACCTCGTAAGGTCCCTCGCCGCCCGCGATGCCGTGCACCTGGAGGCCGATGAACCCGCAGTTCATCTTGCTCTTCTCGTCGACAAGATCGGCAACCGGCACACCGTTGACCCAGGTCTTGATCGACTTGCCCACAGCCAGGACGCGATATTGGTTCCACTCCCCGTTCTTGAAAGCCGCGTTGGCCTTCGGGTCGTCGAGCTTTTCGCTCAGCCAGCCCGTATCAAGAGCTTCCCCGTAAATGTAACCGGCGGTTCCGTTGGTGGCGATTTCCACCTGCGGCCCGTGGACCCGTCCGTTATGGAAATCCGCCGTGCTTTTTGAGCGGATCTGCACGCCCGAATTGAGCTGATCGTCCACCTTCACCTCGAATGTCAACTCAAAGTCGCTGTAGTCCTTGTCGGTGCACAGGAACGAATTAGGACTGCCTTCGCTGGTCTTGCCGACAATCGTGCCGCCCTCGACACGGTAGGTCGCCGTGCCGTTCTTCTGCGTCCAGCCCGACAGGCTCTTGCCGTCGAACAGGCTTACCCAGCCATCCTGATCCGTCTCGGCGGCGCATGCTGAAGCGCAGATTGACAGGACCACCACCCCGATCGACCAACTGAATCGTGTGTCAAACCGCATACGCGACCTTTCTGAATTGAATGTTGTATTGCCGATCAAACGACCCGGCGACGCCTGAGACTCGGATGACCGCGAAAACGCGACGCAGTCCGCGTGCATTCTAATCCGAAGCGGATGCCGACGCATTCGCCCCGAAGAGTCAAACCGGCGCTAAAAGTTACGCACAAGCCCTCCTTGCGGGATGAAAAGGAGGCTGAAACGCAATCGAGTAGGGTGGACCTTGGAGATCAGCCAAGGCCCAGCCCTCTCACAGAACCGTACGTACGGGTCCGTATACGGCTCATGTTTCAAGTAATCTCAAATAGCTTGGGGCAAAACCCCGGTTTCGATGTCGGTTAGCTC
>CAIPEB010000293.1 GCA_903863885.1 uncultured Planctomycetaceae bacterium
AGTGGACCGAGCACGTCCGCTGGGTGCGCACCGTCGATCGCACGGCCGCCGTCGAGAAACTGATCGCGGCGATTCCGGCCGAGGTCACGGCAGTGGCCGGCGTGCCCCGCTCCGGGATGGCGGCGGCGGGACAGATCGCGGAAGCACTGCATATAAAGATGTATGCGCTCCACGAGCGAACGGGACTCGTTGAATTGCCCTCCGGCCTGCGGTTCGACGCGGAAAAACCGGACGACGGCACGCTGCTGGTCGTGGACGATACGGTGGCTTCGGGCCTGTCGATGTGCGGGCTGCGTCCCCGGTTGCGGGAGCTTTCCCAGCAGCGTCGCGTACTCACGGCCGTAGTGTTTGCTTCCCCGGAAGCCGCTCACGCTGTGGATCTGTATGCGGAGCTACTGCCGCTGCCGCATTTCCTGGAATGGAACTTTTTCAATTCGCTTCACACGCAGGCGGCCGCTTTCGACTTCGACGGGATTCTCTGCGAGGACTGTCTCGTCGAGGATGACGACGACGGGCCGCGATATGCACGGTTCCTGGAAACGGTCAGGCCGAAGTATCTGGTCCGTTCCTGTGAAATTCCGCTGATCGTGACGGCGAGACTCGAAAAGTATCGCGAACCGACGGAAGTCTGGTTGCGTCGCTACGGAGTCCGCTGCCGGCAGCTCGTCATGGGACCGTGGGCCACCAAGGACGAACGCACGCGTGGCTATGACGCGGGGGTCTACAAAGGCATGGCGTATCGGGAGTCCGAGGCGAATATCTTCGTGGAAAGCTGTCCGATTCAAGCCCGAGCTATTGCCCATGCGAGCGGGAAGCGAGTCATCTGTCCGGCGACGGCCGAAGTGTTCGAAGGTGCAGCGTTACCGAAAACGACCGTGTCTGTGCCGGCCACGCTGAACTACGACACGGCGGCACCGCACCTCAATCCCGAATACCAGTCCACCGACCCGTGGCGATGGGTAACCACCAGCGATCTCATCGAGGCCACCCGCAAACTTATGTCTCAGGTTCCGCCCGTGCTGGCCGGAATCGTGGGGATTCCCCGCTCAGGCATGATCCCCGCGTCGGTGCTGGCCACCTGGTTGCACCTGCCGCTTTACGAGTTGGCCGAGGACGGACCTCGGCGGCTGTACCATGGCTGGCGTGGCGGGCAGATCGAAACGCCCATGGACGCACCGTTCCTCGTCGTCGATGACACCGTCTACAACGGCTACGCGATGCACGCCGCCCGGCAGCGAATGGGTGGCCGACCTGCGATTTACGCATCGGTCTACGTCCGTCCAGCCCAGACTGATCACGTCGACATCTACGCCGAGATCCTCCCCAGCCCGCATTTGCTCCAGTGGAACCTCGTCAACAGCGGCATGCTCACCGGCCGCGTGCAGAACCCGCACATCGCTGGCGGCTTCGCCTTGGATCTGGACGGCGTGATCTGTGAAAACAACCCAGTGGGCGACGACGATCCGGGCTACGAAGCGTGGCTACAAGACGCCCGTCCGCTGTGGTTGCCGCGATTCGTCCCCGCACCGCTGATCATCACGTATCGCTGCGAAAAGCATCGCGGCGTAACGGAAGAATGGCTCCATCGCTGGGGCTGCAAGTGGGATCGCCTCGTCATGGCACCGTTCGTCGACTGGCGCGAGCGGGATCGTAGTCTGTCACCTGTGGACTTCAAGGCGAAGCATCTGGCCGAGTCATCGTGCGTGGGACTCGTGGAATCGCACGACTGGATTGCCAAGAAAGTGCAGGAGGCGACGGGGAAAGTGGTGATTTCCCTGGAGTCTAGCGTTATTTATTCGGAATTCGCCGGGCGACACAATTGATTTCCGTTTACGGTCAATCGCTGGCACTGATCGAGGCGATGGCAATATAGGGTATTTTGAATGTTACGTAGATTCGCTAGATTGCCAGCCTTCCGTATGCCTTCGGCGACTGTTGACGTTTGTGCGTAGCGCGAATCGACGGAGGGCGTCTCACCCACTCAGACCCCGAGAATCGCGGCCATTTACCGAATCTATGACCAACTCCATAATGCACGGTTACTGAGCGCGAAAGAAAAGGTATTCGCGCCGGTTGACCGAGCAGGTCATTTGATGAGCCTGCTGATTTGCAGGAAGCTGATCAACCGGATAGATTGACGTCACTTTGGGTTCGGTGTGATTTTGGCGTCGAGCCTGCCACAGGAGGTGGGGCGTGGCGATCAGTTTTTCTCGCGATGATGGGGCACAGGAGCTTTCCCGCGCATGTTATTTCGCGAGAGTTTCGTTGGTATGCCGTTACAGGAATTTATTGGCTGAGGATGATGGGCACACTCCCGTCAGCCGCCTTCAACAAGCAGACGAAATTGAGGCTTCGTTTCGTCGCATCTGCGAGGCGGTCAACGAGCTGCGGGAGGATTGGGAGGATCGCCGCAGGGGGCCGAGCGATGGACTGAACCATCTGCAGGAACTCTGCGTAGGAATGAGGCGCCGCGTAGATACAGAGTTGCGAGGCGGTGATCAACAGTGGTCGTGGCAATCGGCTGGACGACAGTTGATTTCCGAGGCGTATTCGGCCGTTTGCGATATCGAACAGGCCGGCGTGTCGCGGTGAGGTACAAAGTGGATCCGATGTGCCAACTGGAAGGATTTCCATGGCAACGTTAGGAATGGAATTGAGCAGCGAACTGAGCAGTTTGGAGGTCGCGATCGACCAATACGCTGCTGATCCCACGCTGCAAGCTTGCGAGATGATTTGCATCCGCAGTCGGATGGCGACGGCCACCTTCGAAGAGCTTGCCTGCTGGACTCAGTGCGTCCATGAAGAGCTGCGTGGCACGCTGCAGGGTATTTTGACTCGCGCGATCGAAGTGCTTGCGCGCGATATCAAACCAACGGATGTTGGGCATCGCTACCTTCAGCGAATCATCCAGCGTCGAGATCGAATCCGCAGTTTCACGCTGGAGATGCTGGAGGACTGCTTGCCGTCCTCATGAACAATTTGGAAGTTCACTTGTGCCGACTGACAATGCCGAGGCTTGCGATCTGTTCGTAGCGATGGTGGTAGCCGCGCAGTGCACGCGATTGTGCCAGATTTTCGATCAAATGCGGGATTTCTTGGAGCGAGGCTCGGCCGGCGAAAGCGAAGCCCGTAGTCCCAGCGATCTGGAAGCGGCGCGACAATCGGTAGAGTCGCGCATCATGCGGATCAGCATCACCGTGTCGGCATTCAGCTCGATTGGCTTGGATGCGGAAATTGGAGATTTGGTTACCTCCAAACTGATCCGCTGCTTCTGGGGAACTTGGACGCCACGGCAGTTAGCGGAATTGGAGCAGAGCCTCAAGAATCCCAGTTTGGCTTCTTTCAAGGTGGCGCTTACGCGATTGCGGCCGCTCATCCAGGCCCACGATCTGTTGCATCGGTATTTGATTGATGTCCGGAATCATCGGTCGCACGGTCCGGAGGTCAATGCGTTTCTGCAAGAGCAACTCGGACTGGTCGAGGACGACAGCGTCGCGCTGACGACACTCCACGATCAGGGATATTGCATTACCTTGGCCGGCGCAGCGAAAGTGCTGGGTAAGTCTTCGGGGCACGCGCGGCGAATACTGAGCGAACTGTGCGTGCCGAAAGTGAATCCGGCTACTTCTCAACGGGCGCATCTGTACGATATCGAGTCTTTCGTTACGGAGTGCCACGGCCGAGGAGTGTCGTTTCGCGAGTCCATTCCGAGTTCATTTTCAA
>CAIPEB010000294.1 GCA_903863885.1 uncultured Planctomycetaceae bacterium
GGGTTCACTCGAAAACCTCCTTGTTCAGGGTTCATTGGTTTCTAGTTACCCCATGAAACCCCTGGAAAAGCCGATGGTTTTCGAGTTTTTTTGTGATTCAGCGAAGAAACTTCACAAGGCCTTCGCTGGTTCTAGGTCTAGAGAGCATGGAGCAACCGTCAGGCGGTGTGCTCGACCAGGACAGCGTCATCACCGCGACGGCCGTCGCAGATCCGCCGGGCGATTCGACGTCACCGGATAAACGGCCGACGCTTCCGCCGGCAATGGGCGTTTCCGCCGAAGCGGCCATCGGACTGGGAGTGTCGATCGCGCGGCAGCTTACCGTTGCGGCGGATGCCGTGTGCTCGCAGTGCGCGGCCGAGAATCGACAACCGAATTTCGATGAGTGGGTCATTCTGGACGCATTGCGTTTGGAGAAACACGAAGTCGAGGGACGCATACGCCAGCATCGCAGGCTTGCCGAATGGCGAGCGCAAGCCGGAACGTCGGAGGAGCGCTCGGCCACCCGGTCGCGATTGGAGGTGGCTAAAGAACGACTGCGGATTGATGGCGAGCAGTTGCAAGAGCAACTCGCCAGCCTGACGGCGAAGTTATCGGAACTACAGAAAGAGCATCGCGAAGCAGAGCACGCGGTCGAAGTGCAGAAGCAAGCCCTGGAGATGGTTCGCAAAGTATTGCCTCCGCGAGTGCAGAACGACCTGGACCGTAAGATTCGCGATCTGCGGTCGGAACTGCGGAACGCTGAATGGTCGGAAAAGTCGGGCCGTGTGGACTGTCTCCGGGATGTGCTGCGCCGCAAAACGCAACCGCCACTCACGCAGCCGGGTGAGCACTATGAGTGGTACAAGTCCATGCGGCTCTATTTCGGTCGAGAGGTTCCCGAAACCAAGTTTATGGACGATCAGAAATTCAATACCTGGTTCGGCTCGCACGGCCCAAGGTATTTCGCCGCAGCGGAGAGCGAGCTATCGCAGCTCGCCCCGCAAGTGGACGCGATGAACGCCGAGTATGCCAGGCGGCTGAAACTGATCGAAGACGAGATGCTCGCCCCAATCGTCGGGAATCGAGACTGAGTCTCCTGTTGGTGGGTCGGGGGGGCCGCTCCGATTTCGTTTCCTCGTCGGACGCGGCCCCTTTTTTCGAAAGGGTTTTCCATGGGACCATACGAACAACCGACGCGCCAACTCAAGATCCGGCAAGCCCCGCCAGATCGCACAGAACGGCCGCAGACGAGCGCTGTTGTCCCAGCGGTCAATCGTCAGGCTGTCGTTGAAAACCGCGAGAGGCTGGCGGAGACGCTGCGAGAGTGGCAATTCCGATTCACCTGGGGGCCGCGATGACGCATCGGGTGCTCGTCCTAGACGCCGCCGACCGTTTCGAGCCGATGGCTACCGCGCGGCAGATCCGCCGGGCTTGTGCCGGCTGCACGCCACGATTCGTGCGACGTTGCTTGCGACTCTATTCGAGCCTGCGAGGGGCTCGCCATCTTTGGCGAAAAGAACAGCGATGGCTGTTCTCAATCAATGTCAGAGCGTCAGGTCTGGAGGCCGGCGCTAAGTTTAACATCTGTTGACGAAGGGAAATGCATGATGCGAGCTGCTTCAATCAACCTGACGGAAACCGGCGCGCTCGTCGCTGGAGTACCAGGCGTCCGTCATATCATCACCGGCTTGACGCTGGTCGCGAGTGCAACCTTGACCGTTGCAGTTACAGATGAAGATGGTGCTGCCCTAATCGGTCCGATGACTCTGGCCGCGAATGTGCCCGTGGTGCTGCCTGCCGATCGCGGCGGCTACTACGCAGTGCCTACGGCTGGCAAGGGCCTGCGGCTGGCCATCACGGGCGTGGGCCAAGTGGGCGGCTGCGTGTCGTGGCGTGAGATGCGGTCGGCGTGAAAAGGGTCAGGTTCTTCCGGAGACGGGGGCGTGCAGGTTCCCGATCCTTGACCGGGGAGCTTTTTCGCACACGGGGTCAAAATGTCGGATAACCATAACGATGCCATCGGTCATCGAGTCATCCAAGCGGACGTGGCCGAGTTCCTCGACGTTGACCATTCAACAGTCTGCGCCTGGGTTCGTCGGGGGATGCCTATCCGCAGCGATGGCACGACATCGCTCCCGGCAGTCATTCAGTGGCTCTACTGTCTCGGTCCCCGCCGGAGCGAAAAATTCCGGGACGATACGCTTGCGGAACACATCCGGCGAATGCTGGACGAGTAGGTCCCAGATATCGACCCGACCCGTTTGCGCTCGTCTGGCGCAATCCTGTGCGACCGTTTTCGCGCGAAGGGGCTTCGGAGGGGCTTGCTAGGGACTTTGAAGGGGCTTTGAAGGGGCTTCCGGCTCAGGCCAGCGTACAATCCGCGTGGAGGGCCACCGCATGATCCGATCACGGAAGACGACCCGCAAGCCGCCGGCATCGACTCGCACGTTTGACGACATCGTGGCGTTCCCCCTGACCGACGACGAGGAGCACCAGGCCGACGCGTACATTCGCCGGGCGTGTGCCGAGATTCAAGCGACCTGGTCCGAGCGGGAACGGGCATCCCGCGAAGTGCAGCCGGCCGAGTCTTGGCATCCGGTTTTGATGCGATCGGTCGAAGGATGAACCTTGGCGAAATTTTCGCTAACGTTCGCGTGCTGGCTTCGGGAAAATTTCCCGAACCGCAGTAGTGTTGACTCGCGGTTTCGCCGTTGATTATGCTCTTGGCGGATCGAGGTCGCTCGATCCTGGGCGTAGAAACCCAAACTTATGCAGGTGACAACTGATGTTTCGATCAGAGCGGGAAGGCCCGCGAGCTTGGGAACGCGCAGAAGCTGTGATCCGCATTGGCGGGGAGCAAGGCGCATTCGGACGGTGCATAAGCCGTCTTTCTAACCGAGGTCGCGGGCCTTCCCGTTTTTGCTGCGCGTCATGGTCCCGGCAAGCGTCGTGGACTTCTTTCAACACCCAAAGCACCCGGCTGGTTACCGGTTGTTCGGGTTCCACAGTGCGGCTTGGGTAAGACCCAGGGCCATGACGTCGCGGCGGGGAGAAAGAACCGTGATCAACTCAGTTTCCGCCGAGTCCAGTTCTGATCGATCCACGCAAGCCGCCGAGTCGTTAGCCTATCCCGTGGCTGCCAAGGTCGTGGAGCACTTCGCAAAGCACTTCGCGGGCCGACTGTCATTTGAGATTGTCGGCGACCAGGTCAAGGTAAAGCCGATCTGTCCTGACGCCCGCATTCGTCTTCGCACCGTCGAGCCGATCCGCCCGCAGCTGGTCAAGGAACTTCGCCGCATCGCGGCCATGTTCGAGACGTTGTCGTGGTATGCGTCCGACACGGACTGGTCGGACGATGAGGAGGCATGGGACTTCGCGAACGAGGAGTTGCGGCGGTGGTTTTCGCTGTGAGTGACGCGACCATCGAAGCAGCGAGAAACTTGCCCGTTTTGTGTCGAAAACCCGACGCCGCAAGCGTAACTCGATCCGGATTCAACGACGAAAGCCGCAGAGTTCAACGCTCTGCGGCTTTCTGTGTTCGTTGCAACGTCTTTCGGTCCCACCGTTGCAATGCTGTTGCAATCAGTTTTTCCGAATCGTCGTAAGTCTAGTCGGGGTGAGGAGATTTGAACTCCTGACCTTTTGACCCCCAGCGATTCGAGACTATTGGTTCGGGTGATGTTCCGTTGCGGTTACTGGAGTTACGTCGACATAACGGAGCAAAACGGGGCTTTTTTTCTGGAAATGGGGAGCGAAAAGTACCCAGTGACGTACCCAGTCTTGCTGGGAAATTAAGGGGTCGTAGACTTGATGCGGGTAGTCGGCTGATCTCCGACGAGGACTCACCGGCCGGCTGGGAAACGTCTTCGCCCAGTGGCCGGCGGGTCGCCGGACCGGAAGGAAGACAACATGCGTAAAGGCAAAAAGCCCCAACCTGTCCCCGATCCTATTTCTGACCAGATCAACGACGCATGGGCGGCCCTTCAGCAGGCCCAAGCAAAACGCGAAGCCAGAGCCGAAGCAGTCCCTCCGATCCCCGGTTGGGAAGGTGACATCCCCGAAGCCCCGATCGATACAGTCGCTGCGATTGTCGAGTACATTGCCGGCGAATTGGCCCAACTGCGACACTACCGCGATTTGGTGTGGGCAAGCATGACGGACCGAGGGCGCGCCCTCCACAGCAAGAGGGACCTCGGCCTTATCGGGGCCGCCGAAGTCCTGCGCAATGCCCATCGCGTCCTGCCGATGCTGGGAGTCATTCCGCCGCCTGAAATCCGGCCGGACGCTGCGGACGCTGAGGTGGGGCTCCAGATGCTACTAAGCTGGCTGGCGCATCGGGAAACGCCAACAGCGGATGAAGCAGAAACGGCCGACGGCGACCCTGTTGAGGAGGTCCTTTCTGGCCAAGCCCTGGCCCTCTACCGTTTCCTGCGAGGTGCAAAAAGCTGGACGCACTACGAAACGCTGCGGGCCACTGATTGCTTCTGGCGGAACCCTTGTCCCGAAGATTCAACCATCTTCCTCGCGCTGCGAAAACTGCAGGCGGCGCTGAGCGCCCAAGTGCTCCCTCTGGCCCTCAAAATCGAGCACAAATCCCGTCGCTGTCGCTTGAGCTAGGAATGTACCTACGAAGGTACAAATCTAGGTCAGCCCCTCCCGTACGATGTGGTCAGTGATGCGACACGACCCATCAGGCAGGAGGACCAAGACAGATGGCAGAATCGATTCTTGACCGGCTCCCGCCTCTGCATGAGCTGGAGGCTGCGCTTGGCCGCGATCTGCGGGAGCGCGAACTGCTGCGAAAACTGGTCAAGGTGCTGCGGGAGCATCAGAGGCGAGAACAGGCCGTGGCCAACATCCAAGCCACCCGGACCGGACTAGGGGGTGGCCGATGACGAGTCCCACTCGCCCCGGGCGCATCGTCGCGCATGATGGCGGTAACACGCTACTCATCTGCGTACCAGGTAGCCGCAAGGTCATGTGGATCGAAACGAACCAAGCCTCCTGGCTCCTGCGCTGGCTGGGCAGCGCGACACGAAATAGCGCACCGCACTGTGGGCCGCGCATGGAGCACATCATACCCGCGCGGAGTACAGAGGCACTCGCCAGGATTCCGGTCAGGCCTAGGGACTAGAGCACGGAGGCTCACTGCCGATGGCAAAGTTTCGTAAGGTTGATCCACGTATCTGGAACGACTGCAAGTTTCGGTCGTTGACGGACTCGGCGAAACTGGCGTTTCTCTTCGTGCTCACGCATCCATCGTTGACTCACCTCGGAGCCATGCGGGCAACAGTCGAGGGGTTGGCCGCAGAGCTTGGTTGGTCAACGGAAGCCTTTCGGGATGCCTTTGGGGAAGCACTGTCGAATGGTATGGCGAAGCATGACTCAAAGGCGTGTTTTTTCTGGCTCCCGAATTTCCTGAAATACAACAAGCCAGAGTCTCCGAACGTGGTGAAAGCATGGGAGCAGAGCATCGACCTACTGCCAGAATGCACGCTGAAAACAGCACTTATTCGACACGGCAAAGCCTATGCCGAAGGCTTAGGCAAAGCCTTTGGGGAAGCCTTACCCGAAGCCTTCCGAAAGCCTATGCCGAATCAGGAACAGAAGCCGGAACAGAAGCAGGAACAGAAGCAGGAGCAAGAGCAGGAGCAAGAGAGTCCTTCGGACTCTTTGTCGCCAAGCAATGGCGACAAAGAAGACTTCGCGGCCAAAGAGCGAGAGCTTATTGGAAGATGGAACGCGACGCCGGGTGTAAGAGCAATTCGAGGGGAGAGACTTACCGATTCGCGCAGATCATCACTGCGCACACGGCTGAAAAATTCGGGCTGGTTTGGCGAGTTACTGCAGGCACTCGCGAAATTCCCGCTGAAATGCACGGTAAACGACCCCGATGGCTGGAAGCCGGATGCCGATTGGATTCTGCAACCCGACTCGGTGCAGAAAATTCTGGAAGGCAAGTACGACTACGTGAAGGGAAACAAGCCAGCGCCACGGACTGGTGCTGGCCAGCAATATGACCCAGACGCAAAGGAGAAGGATTCGAGCCATGGCAATTGGTAACTCAACGGAACTGAAAAAAATCCGCGAAAAGATGGAGAACGAAAAGCGGAGTTACGAGCAAAAGCTCGAAACCGAAACGGACCCACGGTGGAGAGAACGGATTCAGAAATTGCTGGCTGAGTTGAACGCCAAGACTCCCGAACAGGAATTGGAACAGCGAGCGGAAAGCCAACGCAGCGAGTTAGAGCGGAAAGAGAAGGCAGAACGCGAGCGACGGCATGAGAACTGGCTGCGAATCGTGGGTGAACGCGGCAGGCGATACGCGGGATGCACTTTGGACAACTTTAGGTGCGACCATCCAAGGCAACGCGAATCGGTTGAATCGATGCGCGAATACGCTTCACAGTTGCATGAGCGAGTGACCAACGGAGATGGTGTTGTGTTATTCGGCCCGCCGGGAACCGGAAAAGACCATCTTCTCATGGCGTTGGTGATGGTCGCGATTCGGGACCACGGGCTATCAGTCATGTGGCGCAATGGTCTCGACCTATTCGCGGACTTCCGGCGGTCGATCAACGACGACAGCGAGCATGATCTGGTCAGACCGCTGATCGGAGCTGACATACTCGCGATTTCCGACCCCATCCCGCCATTCGGCGCGGTAACGGAATATCAGGCCGGATCAATCGCACGCATCATCGACTCGCGATACTCGCACTGCAGACCCACCTGGATCACCGTCAACACGGCAAATCGCGATGAGGCAAATCAGCGGCTGGGCAGTCAGGCGATCGACCGTCTTAGCCATGGTGCTCTGGTACTGCACTGCGATTGGCCCACGTACCGAGCACCGCGCAACCGAGAATCACGAGTCTCCAAAACGGCGGGATGATGACTGAGCGACCAAGCGGTAAGCATATGCCCCCAAAGCCACGCACCACCGGCACCATCAGCGACGGAGAAGCCTACACCGCGCAAGAGCTGCGTCTGCGACTCGGTCTAGGGGCTTGGGCGTGGCGGACGCTGCGACAACGCGGACTGAAGATACGCAAAATCGGCAAACAAAGGCTCATCCTCGGGGCGGACGTATTGCGGTTTATCGAGTCGCTTCCGGCTGAAGGGGACATTGCGGAAGAGTCGTTTGGAGGCGCGTGAGAGCGGGGGCAGACAATCGGATCATTCTATCGCGGGGTATACCATACGTGGGGGTGTGCACAACTCGGGGTCGGACGCTGGATACGACGACAACCTACCTCATTGGCGGTATTCGAGTGCGTTGCGTTTGATCGGGGATCAAAGGGGTTTCGCAGGTTTCCCCGAGGTTTTCGCAGGTTTTTTGGGCAATGGGTGCGCAACTGGGTACTTTTCCATTTACTGAACCCCCACAAAGCAGGGTGAATGTCGCGGATGAAGTGAAGGTCCGTACGCCGGTTGAGGTCGAGCAGATCGGCGCGGTAACACTCGTCACAGGATGAGTACGACGTATAAGCTCGACTCCGTCGGCGGTCGGGCGACCATTCCGCGAGCGTATGCATCCGTGCCCAATCCAAAGCACGGCGGACATTTTGCCCGGATCGCGCCGAGTTACGGAAAATCGCTGCCGCTGAAGGAACCACGAAGCTTAGGCTGGAATGAACCATGGATGTGCGAAACGATTGGGTCTCGGGTAAATTAGAGCAGCTTCGATTGTGTACAATGACGTTTGTCGAAGGCGAGCGGGCAGCACCTGACAACCCCAGTGCCCAGCAGCAACGCGATTCGGAGCAGCCGACCCCAGGGGGGATTGGGGGGAGGTGTAGATTTCTCGACGAACGTCACCGGCGACAGACAAACGTCCTCATCCGGCGAGCACTGCGATGGCAGGAAGAACGGACCGGTGGCGACTTCTCCAAGTTGACTGAGGAAGATTTGGTCGCCCGATCGCTGATGCTTGAGTTGACCGTGGCCAACATGCTGTGTGGCGGCGACGGTCGGGTGTCAAATGGCGCTGTGCGGAATCTGATTACCATGGAAGCACAGGCGTCGGCCGAAACGAGAACGGTTTCCGTGCCCACTGAGCAACGGTCAGAAAGTCTTCGGGCGACCCCCCTGGTTTAAGAGGCCAGCGATCTGCCTCAAGCCTCACGCTCGTTTGCTCGGGCCAACCGAAGCACGCGTGACCCCTGCATCGGTCGCCATGGCTTACCACGCCTGGTACTGTGCCCCGCTTGATTCAGGTGCGAGGCGATCTCTCGCAGAGAACGACCGGCCTGACGTTCGTCGACAGAACTTTTACAAGCGTGTCTGCACAGTGTAATCCCCTGCCGGGAGATGTTCTGACTCCGGCGAGGGTAATGGAATTGCCCTGACTTCGCACGTCCACCGACCAACGACCCCGCCTGCCCCCGAGCCACGGAGGTTCTTTTGGGAGATGCCCTTCCATGTCATGGTGGCGCGGCGGCATGAGCCGTTAGCAGAGGACTTTCGTGCGGCTCCACTGCTCTGACGAGCACGGCAGGATCGGTTGTGGGCGACGGCGTTCATATGTCGCTATCGCGCGATTCGACGGCGAAGCGCAAATCGCCGTTTCTCGATTTTTCATGCCTCATTCCCAGCTTCGCCGACGGACCCACTTCTGTTCTGCGCGAATCTTCAGCGAAAACTAATAACCGATGGACGACATGTCGGCCCCCATTAGCCCGACTTTGACGCCATTCCGCTGCAGCACCGACGTGGCTTTCCCATTTATGACTAGGAGGAGAATGATACCTAGGCACGGGATCGCCGTCATAATGCCAAGAAGTACCGGCAAGACGCGATCCTGAAATGCCGCCAGCCCGAGGTCAACCGTGACAAAGACTCGGAAAAACAAATAGACCAGCGCAACCGGAAGTCCCAGCAGCGGAACGCTCGACGACAAGAGCATTATGGGCAATTCCAACACCAGTCCGGCCAGAATGAAATAGATCAGCGTTCGCTGCTTACCTGCTATCTTTCGAAGGTCCGGCTGCGCGTCGGAATATGCGGTCGCCATTGCGGGAGCGTGGTTGTAGGAAGACGGGCCCCCCCCGTCCCGGACCAGCATTTCACCGCAATGTTTGCACTTGACGGCGGCTTGCTGAATTACCTCAGCACAGAATGGACAACGCTTAGTTGCTGGCGGCTTTGACGGAGACTCCGACGCAGGCGCGAGTTCGAGTGACGGTGCCTCTTCAGCCAGCGGTTGTGTCTGAACCGCACGTTGTTCAGGAAATTCCAGGCCGGCGATTTTCCTGGCTTCAATCCAATCGCTTCGGTCCTCACGCCTGATTGGAGTTGACGGGGTGATTTCGCCAAAAGCAGCCATTCCCCGAAGTTCGACCGCCGTCAATGGTCCCTTTGTCGCCCCATCAATCTGGCAATACCAACTAGCCATCTACGTCTCCTCTGTGCATCAACCGGCGTCGCTCAGTCGACAAATCGAAATCAGTTGCGTCGAGGTCGAGAGTTTTCGACGCATCTTTATTCGGTCACGCGCACACGTGCCTACCCGACCTTTGAGAGGGCTGCAGCCACCTTTTCGATACAACGGGCGATGACATACGCGGCGACAAAAAGAGTCGCGAAAAACGCTCCGACAGCAGCTTGCTTTGGAGCGCTGTCCGCGTGATTGAAATCCAAAAGGAACAAGAGACTACCGAGTGCGGTTCCCGCTCCCAACAGCACAAAGGTGACTGCGACAGCGATTCTCGCACCCGCAGGCGACCGATTTGCCTGAAGAACATGCGGAGCAGGCGAACGTGACGGCGGAGTCGACGCAGCATCGCTCGGCTTGCCAACCTCGGCGGCCATAGGCATTTCGCTGCGATTTCCGTTGCCGCCAACGTCAACAACGGTGAATAGCCCCTTCACCGTGCGCGCCGGCACCCATGTACCGTCCTCGCCCTTCTTGATCAATGTATCTTCACTGATTTCGTTGGTTCCTGATCGCTTTTTCAACTCCGGGGCTGAAACAGGACCGCGTATCTCGCCCATTACTTGGTAGTACCATTCGTTCGTCATTGCCCGTCCTGACCAAGAAGGATGTGAACTGAGTAACAACCGAATCCGAACCTCAACCCAAGCGGTCGGTTCCGAACGTCTGCCGTCAAGGTGCGTTGCACCAAACGGAAAACTGCGGAAAGTAAAGTTTGATTATTTTCACATTGCATCTGATAGCTCGCAACTGGATGAGTCGCCTCGAACGCGATCGGAAATTCCCTCGTGTAGGGGAAATCCCTACACGGAATTACTCGCTGCAAAGTGGAGCATGGGAACTGAACGCAACCTGTACTGTGCATAATCACTCCGTCTGATCGGGCGAATGCGGGAGCGAAGAGAACGTTTCGAAGTCGGCGTGGCAGCAGTGTACTGCGCAACGAGACCTGCGATTCGAGTTTTGACTTCACTGACATGGCGAGCACGGGCGGCGCACTCTGTATTGCTCGGACAACTTGCCGTCACCCGCACGGACAGAACTCGATTCTCAAAGTTCTGCCAAACCTGTTGAGACTTCGCCGCCGGCGTCGCGCGGTTGTGCCGCCTTGATCATCGCCTTGCGGTAAGGCCCCAGGGCCATATCCATGCACATCAGTTCGTCAAGAAGTTCCAGCCTGAGGCGGTCCGAATCGGCATCGTCTTTCACCTCCAACGCGTGCAGCATGTCGATGACTTGCCTCCTGCAATCAAGAAAGTCCTCGTTCGACGGTTCATCGGGTAACTTCCGAGTCATTGCATTCCTCCATTGCCAAGTGCGTCGGAAACCAACTCTTGGACTCCGCGAATTTGTTGGGCCTCCACCGAGTTGGAATCGGTATCAATCGCACGGATTGGGCCGGGGTAAACAACCCGGCGCGTGCGTGCCTCGTCGAAGAACACCAGTTGCTGCACGCGAGGCCCGAAAATCGCGGGCAGCACGACTGCGCTGTACTCGGGTGCGAACGGCCACTCGTCGCGAATCGTCGTTCCGACGGTCGTACGCACGGCGAGGAGTCCGTGCTCGTTGAATTTCGCGAGCACCAGCGGCAGGTCACAAAAGAAGAGATTCACCACCAATTCGTAGTGGCGGCGGCGTACTGTGACGGCGCTGGAGCCGTCGCGCCGGGTTTCGGTTTGAGCGGGCTCGAACGTCGGCAGGCCCATCTCTCGATACGTCAATTCGTCAATAGCGCTGTGAGGCAGATCAGCGACGACGGACCGACCGGCGATGTGATTGACCACACTCCAGCCGCATCTCAATTCTGACGAGACGGAAGCCAGAAGGTCGGGGGCCTCCTCCAAGTCCCTGATGAGCGCCGCGCAGGTCTCCAGCCTACGGACTGGCACCGGGACCAGTAGCGTGAGGAGCAGACCGTCGGGGTAGCAAACCATCGTAGCCCCGGTTGCCGCGCCGGTTTCCACGAAAACGTTGAGCGGCGGATGGAGTGCCGCCGGCAGGACGCCCAGCCACTCGTGGTGAACCAGAGCCGCGCGCGCAATGTCGACGATCCGAGGCAGTCCGACATTTGTCAGCGCGGTATGCGCGAACCATCGTTGCGACGCGCAGAGCCGCTCGCCGTCCCATTGCAGCGCCAACTGAGCCTGCCTGCCCTCGTAAATCGCACGCCAGCCCGCCGCATCGGCGAGGAAGCTGTTCTCGACAAGTTGGCCTAGCAACAACCGGGACGGCAGATCTTGCGGTGTGCGAATCTCGTCAGCGGACCCGATCCCGGCGCGGAATGCTCGACGGATTTTGCCCAGGAACAACCGTGACGGCAATGACATGTGCGTCCCCTTGTCTGCAAAGTGCATGTCCAAGACGAACCACGAACCGTGATCGCATACGGACGCGGCGGACCAAGGGAAACGGAAGTCCCCCGAAGCAAACGGGGGCAGCACGCCATTGGTTGCTCAGCGCGAGCCGCATCGTTACCCACTGGTCCGGATTTGGCACCTTGGCGGCTAAACCAGGTTGCCGGGCGGTCATCGGGCCGGTCCCTTACGCCCTCGTGATGCGATCATTGATCAGCGCGACCAAGTCTAGCTAAGTCCGAGTCGCGCCGGGCAATTCTACGAGTGCGGCGTTTGCCGTCAAGCAACAATCCGCCGACTTTGCCCGTTTCCGGGATACGTGTTGATCAAATGTGGTTTCGCGTGGATTTCAACCGCGACGAACGAGTTCCTACAGAATTGGGGATGGCATGGAACAAGGTCTGCACGTTGTCCGATAATTCCGAACCGAAAATATCCTTGCCCTGGCCGAACACGACCCAGTGGCTAAAGAGCGTTTGCAGGCGGTTCGCCGAAACACTCAATTCGCTTTGTGGGTCAAAGACGACGTGATCCCGCGTGCAGTAGTACATGCGGCTCCACACATTCATGGCTTTGCTGGCGCGGAAAGCCTGGGCATTCCATTTCTCTTTCTTTCGCCGCTGCCGGGCAATGGCACACCAGAGCAGGCCGCATACCCCAGCGCCGATGCCGATCAATACCGCCAACCCAATCAAAGCCGATCGTACCGGCATCGGGTACGGATTCGGCGCGGGCGACCACGCTTCCCGCACTAGTAGCACAATGCCTTCGAGTACCAATGAAACAACGATAATCGCAAGCCCCCACGCAAGAAGTAGCCCGCGATCGGTTGGAAGCGGTGGCGCGATTGGAGGTGCAAGCGCCGCAGCAAGCTGATTCGTCATGACGCCGGACATACTCGTGTATCCCCCGAATACACCCACATGCCCGCCGGCAACGGCGACGCCTGCTGTTGGACCAGCAAACGCCCCAAACGACTGTCCGCTCGACACGACTGCGGCAACGTGCTGTAGTGCATCATCTTTATTGCATGCAGGACAAACTAGCGGACGACGCGATCCGCGACCGATTGTTGGCATTTGATGTACACTCCTCGGAAATCTGTCTCGGCCCGCCGCTGCATCGCCCTGTGGCCGGTTAGTTGCGATCGTAATGCCTGAACGACATTCTTGGAGGGCGAGTTTCCAATAGAGAGAACCGCAGATTCAGTGCGCGGTGAGCTACTCCTGCTCAAATCCCTGGTTCGTGAACTTAAGCGTGCGCGCGTTCTCCGTAACGATCCGCACGACGTTGTCCGGCACGCCGGACGGGATCTCGGCTTCGATCTCCAACGTAATCGTCACGTTCGCGCCCACCAAGCCGACCAGATGCGAAATGACTTCATCGGCAATACGACTGGCGTCGCGGCCGACGCGATTCTCGTCAAGCGCGACCGTGCCGTGAAATCGTTTCGGTTTCGCTGGGACTGCGGGCGGCGGCGACTTCTTGCCTGTGCCCGGCTTGGGCGGCACATTCGGCTTGTCGTTCGGTGGAGTATCGTCGGGCTGGTCCTTTTCCGGTTTGACAACCTCGGCATCCAGTTGTTTGCGGGCCACATCGGATTTCACGACGAGTGCCGACGAACCAGGGTCGTCGAGTGTCAGGGAATGCATGGCTCGCAGCCCACGGTACCGGCCTGCCGTCGTATCGAAACTGTCGGCGAAGGCAAAAGAATCCTGCTCCCAAGTCAGCAGACCAACGCCATCGCGAATGGCTCCGAGCAGCACCGACGAATCCCGGAGTCTCGGCAGATAAATGTACCGGCCAAAATCCTCGGCAAGCTGCTTCACCTCGACGTGGTCACCGCGCCAGAGCGGGATTCGGTCGAGTTCCATGCGCAAGCGTGTGCCGGCAAATGCGGAGAGAAGCAGTTCGTCGCTGCGCATCTTCTTGCTGACACGGACCGCGAGGGGATCCTGCCCCGATAACCGCAACGTCTCCCAGGTCACCGGAGACTGCGGGGTCTTCTGCACCGGCACCAGCAGCCACTGATACGCCTCCGGTACCCGAGCATCGACCACTTCGTTGGCCGTATTCAGTTGACTTTCAGCCTGCTTCACTTGGAGCGGCGCTAGATCCAACTTCTCCTTCTCAGCCAGAATGGAGTCCCACGCCAAGTACTTGCGGGTCGCCTCGTCCAGATCCTGAAGACGCGTCTTGTCGGCGGCAAGGAACACCAGTGTGTTCCGGAAGAGACGGGGAGTGCTACCGCGAGATTCCAGGATCGCTTTAGCCGCCACCTCAGCGGCGCTGCCCGGTTCCTTGCTGAATGGATAATCGACCCCCAAGACAACTAGTCGGGTGTCGAGGTCGTCGGGCACATCCTGTCCCGAACGCGGCGCGGCGTGGATCCGAGGGAAATCCCCTGTCTTCTTCAGGTTTTCGCGAACCCGCTGCTCCAATTCGTGCACGACTTTGTCGGGGTCGCGCTTGAGTTGTTCGGCGCGGTCCTCGGCCAGTTTGGTAACAGTGGGCTGCGTCGAATACCAGTATTGCGGCCCATCCTGATAAAGGTACGTGGCCGTTGCAGCCAACCGCCGCAACGCATCCCCAAACACCGCCGGCGTCTCGCCGGGCATCATGCAGCCCAGCTTCACGCGCCGATCCTCGACACCGCGATGGGCCGCGTTGGCCAGCGGGGCCGAACCCATGTAAATGGCCCGCGCCACCCGCCGACAAGCAGCGAACTTGCCCAAGTTGGGCACCTCGCCGTCAATCCGCAGTGGCAACGAACTGGGGCCATCCACGTCCTTCTCGATCACCGGCACCCAGTTGTCCGACAGGTATCGGGTCAGCTCAAACTGCACTCGCGGATCGTCGAGCGAGATGTTCGCCGGCATGATCAACGGATTCTGGTCACCCTTCTCCCACAGGCTGTGGATGACCGTCGCCATCAACCGTAACACGCCACGGGTGCGTTGAAACTTCACCAGCGTGGACCAGTCCGTGTACAGCCGGTCGAACACCTCGGGGTGGATCGGGTACGCGGCCTTGATGCGTTTCTCGTAGTCCGCATCACGGCACTCCGGTGGGAACTCCTGGTGCTGCGTGCGGTAGAGATCCGCATAGGCCCGTGCCACCACGTCGCGGCCTTTGAACTGACTCGATTCCGTCATTGGCTCGAACAGTCGCCGCCGCACGATTTCGAATCCCTCCTCGGCGCTTGCCGGTCGCCACGAAGATTCAAGCCGCCCCACCACGTTGCGCAGCCGATCCAACGCCTCGCGTCCGCGTTGTCCGCCGACCTCTACGTCATCCGCTCGGGCGTGTGGAGAACCCGAAGTATCCGAAGCCGGCAAGCTGATGACCAAAAGGCAGTTTCCTGCCAGTTTCGCTGACTCGGTAAGAACTTGCGCAAATGTGAATTGCGTTTCAAACCCTCCGGCGGGCAAGTCGCCCTGGTCGTGAAGCTGACGTGCGTAGGCCACCCACTCGTCAACCAGGATCAGACATGGCCCGTACTCCACAAACAGTTCGCGCAGCACGTCGCCGGGACTCGTCGCTTTTTCGTCGTCCGCCTTCACCCGAGCGAACGCTTTCTTGCCGCCCAGTTGCCACGCCAGTTCGCCCCACAAAGTGCGAACGACGGTACCGTCCGGCTTCTTGCTCGGATTGCCGGGCGAGATCTTGTTGCCCACCAAGACGACGCGTCGGGAGACCGGCAAGGTATTCGATCCCGCCTCCTGCATCACGTCGTCAATGCCCGCCAACTCCGTGGGGGAGATGCCGGAGAATAGGTGATACAGCGCCAGCATCGAGTGTGTCTTGCCACCACCGAAATTGGTCTGCAACTGCACCACTGGATCCCCGCCCTCGCCGGCAAGCCGCTGCACGGCTCCGACGAGCAGACGCTTGAGGCTGTCGGTGAGAAACGTGCGCCGGAAGAACTCGGCAGGATCCCGGTATTCGTCGGTGCCTTCGCCCAGGTGGACCTGCCAAAGATCGGCCGCGAACTCCGCCTGCTGGTAACGACCACTGGCCACGTCCTTGTGCGGCGTCACCAACTCGCGCCACGGCTTCAGATTGCCGGTTGCGGCGCTCTCGATCGCCGTGCCGGCCGTCTTGCGTTTCTCGGAACGCACCTGTTCGTCGAACCGCAGGCGCAGCAGTTCCGTCTTCATCTTCTCGACGTCGTCCGTCTCCGATGCCGACACGGCGGAAAGCAATCGCCCCGCTGAGTCCAACGCGCGGTAGGTATCGTCCCCGGAAAATGATTCCTGATGCGCCCATTTGTTGCGGCAGTCCCGCAGTTCACTGACAAGACTGCGTTCCGATGGGCCCAGTGTGACGCGGAATACGTTGTTCCAGGATTCCCACATCAGTTTCAGCAAAGCAGCGGCATCCCAGTTTACAATCGCCTTCCTGGCGTTCGCCCGATCCTCGCCCAGGAACTCGCGGGCTTTGTCCGCAGTATTCGTCTTGTAAACCAGTTTGAACTCTCGCTCGACGAACGGGCCGAGCCCGGTCTTCAGGAGGTCCATCGCTTTGCCGACTCGTTCGTGGTTGGTAATCGCCATTGGGATTTGGGCTTTGAGTTGGGGGGCAGAGAGTCCTAGCGTTCGGTGTTTTCGTCCGGCGTTTCGGATTGCGGGCATAGGTCTGGATGATTGTCCTTGAGCCACAGGAACACATCGCGCTGTAGTTCCCGGACGAACTCGACAAGTTCCGTTGCGTCTTGTGAGGTGGCCGCGCCGGCCATGTCGTATTCGACTGTGTTGCGCTTGATGCGGCAGGTATCCAGGTAAGCCGCATCGTTCTTCCGTTGCTCTCCCAGTATCAGGGGCAGCGCAGAAATCGCGCGGTAGTGCTGCAAAGTCTTTTCCGGGCGGTAGCCAGAGGCGTGAAGCAGTATCGTGCAGAGTTTCAATGCAGCGTTGTATGCGATCCCAAACTGCCAGTCGGCGGAGATGTCGCCGGCGGCATCGGCTATGTCGCGCTCGACAATCGAGAATAGCCCCGCGATTTCCTGGGGGCTGGGCTGGTGTGGGCGCAACCACCCGTTAGCCATCCATTGCTGCAAGGTCATCTTCAGCTCCCAAGACAAACAATCGCGGCGAGTTCAAAACGCTGGTGAGAAAGTGATCGCGAGCGCGCCGACGGCGAGCGAACTCAACGGGCGTCAAAGCGTGCGGGTTGACCTCGCGGCCCAGTTGGGCAGCGGCGGTGGACAGAAATGGTCCCAATGCACGCAGACTGACCGTGCCGATGACCATGACATCCACGTCGCTGAGTGCCTGCTCTGTGCCGCTGGCCAGCGACCCAAACACGAAGGCCACTTGGATACCCGGGTGCGAAAGGCTGTCACGCAGCACATCCACCAGTCCGCTGGTTTTCAGCACCAAGCTTCGGATATCCACATATAGCGGGTGCTGGGCATTGGCGCGGTAGTAAGTGCGATTTCCATCCTTACGCGATTCCACCAATCCCAATTTGGCAAGTCGCCGGAGCTCCTGCCGCACCGTGGAAACCGATAGCTTTGACTGTCGCTCTAGCTCGCGCACGTGCAGTTCACGAGCCGAGAGGCCAAACAGCAAGCGAAACATTTCCGCCTTGATGCGAGACGACAGCAGTTCAGTCAGAGTGTTCATTCTGTAAGGTTATACCTCGCAACTGTGCGCTGAAACAGATCATTCCGATGGCAGCAAGCATTGCTCGGCGGGGACTTCAGGGCTCGTCGAAGAGTTCGGTTTGTCGGTCGTGCGATTTGCCGCTCTCACGCGCCAAACGCGTGATCTCCGGCCAACTCTGCACCAGTGCGTTGTACGCCAATGCCTCGGGCGCACGCTTTTTCCGCTCGCAAAGCGTGAAGAGACGGTAGCAGAGTTCGCGAGCGACCTCGGCTTTGCTGTCAAGCTTGGCGGCGAGTTCAGCCGCCACTCCTTCACCGCCGGATTCCAGCGCACGGATCATGTGGTGGACCATCTCCCACGCCGTGAGACGAGGATCCTTGGTCGGGTCCCAACCGGCGGCCAGTTCTTTCGGTTTCAACAGCCTCACTTTGCCGCGACTGGATGTCAGGATGCCCGCCTCGACCATGCCGGCCACACTGGTGTTCTTAGCTCGCGCAAGGACGTCCGCCACACCGAACTCGCCTTCGTCGAAACCCGACTGCTCGAACCACGCCAGCGCCCAGCGGCTGTCGGCATCGAAGTCGCCCTCCTGTTCCGCAAGCGCCTCGTCAAGGGTTTCGTTGATGAGTGCCAACGCCTCGCGCACCGAGAGTGGCTTGCCTTCGGCGTCGAGTACTTTGGCATAGCGGGTGAACACGGCCATACCCGGGCCGATGGCTGCCTGCGCCAGGTCCACGGGCGCGATGTTGCCGCGCTGGAGGTGGGCGAGCGCCACGGGCAGCTCAGCCTTGAGCGCGGTGACGAACTCGCGGCGCGTCGCGTTGGGGGCGGTGGCGGCGCGCTGGCGGCAGACAAGTACGATACTGGAGGCGAGGGCGTTGGTATTGATCACGCGGAGACCGTGCGGCTGTTCGGTCCGCGTCGGCCAAGTGCCGCTCACGGCAAAGCCAGCTCGGATCACCGCGTCGAGGAACGTCTCCCAGCCTGTACTGGCGGTGCCAGTTGCACCCCTCGTTTCGGACTGTTTGAAGGCGTAGTAGATCGTGACCGGGATTGCGGGATGTGCATGCTCCGCGAGACGTCGCATTGCCTGTGTCATGCCGCCCAAGAAGAACTTCTCCGCCTTTTCCTTGCCACCGTGTCGGTAAGGCGTGGCGACCAACTCCTCGGTCTTGGGGACGGTGAGCGTGGCGAAGAGATCTGGGAAGATCAATCGCAACGAACGGCGAAGCCAGACAAAGAAGAAGTCCGATAGGTCGGCGTAGCCAATGTTGTCGTAATAGGGCGGGTCAGTGGAGACCACGGGCGATAATGTCGCGCTCGCTCTCGCAGCATCCAACTGTTCTGCGTAACTTGTCGGCCCTCCTGTTGCAAGGGCTCCTTCCAGCACCTCCCCGACCCAAGATGCTGTCGCGGCGATACTTCCGGTCGCTTCGAGCAGAGGGTTTACCTCTGCGAAGTCCCACGTCATAGGGATCGCTTGGCGGGAGAAACCCGCCATCGTTGAGTCCCGGTCTGTGTACCAAACCGTCTGCGTGCAGTTCCGAGTCAGCGCTTTGCTGAGCGCGAACGCCAAGTACACCCCTACCGCCTCGGCATATGCCGTCGCGCCGGTGCCGCCATCGCGAAGCGGATTGAGGTCGTCGGGCAGTCCGGCTTTGATGCTGTCGCACTGAACCTGCTCGCGAGCTTCCTGCACCAGGTCGGAAAATGTCGTTAGCGTCACGAGCTGACGGGGGGTGAAGAGGTCGGCGAAGGTCGTTAGCCCGTACTCGACGACGTTCGTACGCCCGGGCCAATGACAGATCTCGACGTCCGGCTTCCACTCCGGCTTCGCCTTGCGTGCGGCGGCCTCGTGCTCGGGCGTCGGCGCAAGGTAGACACGCCCGCGAACTCCTTCAGCCACGATCGCCATCAGCCGCGCGCCCATCCGTCCTGCTTTGCTCTCGGAGCGGAGATATTCGAACGGCATCGGGGTACCTGACATAAGGCACAAGAAGCTGCTGTGACTTCCACCAGACTTACTGCCTCGCTTTGCTGCCCCCGCGTCCGTCGGTTTTCCTGCCTTCACCGTGAAGCGGTAGCCCCCATCTTCGATCACCGGCTCGATGTACGACTCCTTGCCCGCCTTGGTGGATAGCATGAAAGTGGAGGCAAGCGGCACGTCCACTGTCGAAAACGCAGGGTTTGGGCTCTTCACGGTACGAGCCCATAACCATGCGATTACCGTCAGCGACTTGCCCACGTAGGGCTTGAGGTCAGGCCGGCCCTTGGCCATTTCGGCCGTCACCTCGATCTTCGGATACAGGTGGCCAATGCGTTTCTCGGCTTCGTCGCGCATCCACTGTCCGTAGTAACGCACGTCCTCGGCGAGGCCCTGCGCGCCCTTCCATTCGCGCGCAAAGAGTCCCTTGTCCTTCCGCGACTCGGGGTTTACCGGCGGCCGGCCCCCGAACATCGGCGGGATCTCGATCATCGCTTTGTTGATCAGCACCGCGACTGGATTGAGGTCACTCGCATACGCATCCAACCCCAACCGCTGTGCTTCCAAGGGCAGCGAGCCGCCGCCTGCGAAGGGATCGTGAAAAGCCGGCAGTTTGTTGCGGTCGAACAACTCCTTTGCGCGCGGATGATCGGCATTCTCGGCGCAGGCACGCCGCCAACTCTGCCAGATCTCATCGCGTGCCGCCTGCAGCACCGTCTCGTTAGTGGTGTTCTCCCAAAGCACGAGGTCCTCGATGATCCGGAACAGCCGCTCACGCTCCAGTTCCGCGACAATGTCATCCAGAGTCGGCTTCGGGCCAGGAGCTGGAGCCGATGTGTTTGCCGCCGCAGCCAAGTCGGCGAACCGCTTGGCCTCTTCCCAGACCTTCTTCCGGGCCTTCAGCACACTCTCCGCTTTGCGGCGCAGCTTGGCATCGGCACGCAGCACATCCACGTACTCAGAAGGGTCGTCCACCATCTGCGCAAAGATCACGGCCCGCGCTGCCGCCAGAGGCCGCCGTGCCCACCACAGGTGAAGCGTAGACGGATGACCATGGCGAATCGACTTTTCCCGCGCGCTGGCTTTGTTGATTGCGTCGAGCGGGAGGGCGACTTCGATCAACTTTGTGCGGTATGTCATTGTTATTTTCGGTGACTCGGTGAGCGAAGTGTTCGCATATTCTGCATGAAGGGGATGAATTTAGTTGTCCCGCCGGGACACACCGCTTACGAATTAGTCTTGCACTCCCATGACTTGGGCGGCCATTGTCCGTCTTCGCGTTCCACGCAAAGTCTTATGCAGCGAGTTGGAGTATCCTGGGCGGATACCAGGACGGTAAAGCGGTGCGTTCCATTTTCTGCAAAGACAGAAACATACTGCTTTGGACTGAGTACTTCACCTTTGTCGCCTCGAAGGCGCGGAGTGAAGCCTGGTCGATCGTCACGAATGGTCAGAACGTTTACGCGAAGAACAGCATCTTTCGCAACCGGCACCGACTCAGCCTTTGCATCGTAGGCCCAAATGAGTGGGAACGAGTCGCGAAAGCCTGTTGGTTCAAATTCCCCCCCATAGTGCTTCTCGATATTCACGAGCCATGCACGGCAGTTCTCCGCCGTCCTCTGTTTATCGTTTGATACCTCGACGTTAATGTACACTTCGTGGTACGTATGCTGCCGGAAGGTGTTGTTGTCGGTCTCGCCAAACTGAAACTGATGCGGGTTTGACTCTACATTGAGAGTCAATCGTGGCCCTCGCCACAACGTATGCACCCAATCCGCTATTGGCTTCGAGATAAGGCCGAGAACCCAGCCGAACAGGGTGGAAATGAGACCAAGGCCCCAACCGATGAGAATGTTATTCATTTAGGAATCTCTCCAGCTTCGAGCAACTGCTGAAGGCTGTAAGTCACGCTCGTCACGCCGAAGTCCGGCTCCCGGTGAAATGGCTGCCGCAAGTAATGGACGTGGTAGCGGTCGTTGTCGTCGAATACGACGACTGCCAGGATGAAATCGTCGGGCTTGTTCAACGAGTACAGGATTTCGTTGCGAGTTACCGTGATCGTCGGTGCGTCTCTGACCCGGCCCTTGACTTCAATGAAGCGTAGCCGGCCTGTGTCGGGGATCCGGCTCTCGATGTCGTAACCGAGTTTCTCTGCCTCGCGATCGGTCGGTTCAAATCCCAGCCGACGCTCCACGTCCATGACGATTGCGCGTGCGCGTGCGGCACTGGCCTGGGTATCCGCGGGACCGGTTGGTTCAGGCGTCGCTCTCCCCTGCATTGCGGACAGCAATCCGGCCGGCACGACCAACAATCCGCCGATGACAACCGGCGGCAGCGGGGAAATCTGTGCTTCCAGCTTCAACTCTTCGAGCCGCTTTTGCAGTCGAGCCTGTAGATTGTCAGCGCGTTTTCGTGCCTCACCGGAGTTGAGCCTTGCATTTGTCTTACCCGCCTGCTCCTGGAGCTTGAGTTGTTCGGCGCGGTGGTCCCAATACGTGATTTCTTTGGTGAGCCGGTCCTTCACCGCCGCCTCGGTCTTGGCGAGCAGAGCGAGACGCGGCCCCCGGATCTCGTTCAAGTGCTCCGGAACGACGTTGGCCACGGCGTAGCCTTGGGCCTTCATCTCCAGGTCACGGTTGATCCACGCACATTCGGGGTGGGTGAGAATCGCATCCACGGCCGGTTCGCCCTGTGCCAGCGGTCGGTAGTCCAGGTACGGCGCGTAGTGCAGGTGTCGCGTCTTGCCGTCCGCATCCAGCTCGACGTGCAGCATCCGCTTGGAAACCACGCGGCGTTCGCCAGAACGAGTGATGCTCGCATCCTGGATCGCGTGTTCTATGTAGAACAGCATACGCGGCCGAGTGCCGGCGTCCCGCTCGTCTACCAGGATTGTGCTGCGTTTGAGCAGATCGCCGTGCCGCTCCAGGGTAACGTCAATGACCGAATCCAGCAGCGGATGCCCGGGACACACGAACGCGGCCAGGGGCTGCCCCTGCGGTGCCACCAGCGGTTTCTCGAAGGCGATGCGCTCGTAACGGGGCAAGACCGGCTCGCCTGTGCCTATCAATCGATCCCGATTGCGCACAGGGGCGGGGACGTGAGTGATCTCGTAGCGGCGAGGCTCCCGCTGCTTGGCCGTTCCGCCCAACTTTCGGAAAGATTCGAGGAAGAAAGACTCGATGTAGTGCGGCTGCAGTCGCCGGGCTGCGGCACGCTCCATGTCTTCGCGGATCCGCTGCACTCGGCTCGCATCCATGGCGTCGTGTGCGAGTGCGCGGTCTTCAAGCAACGACTGCAATTGCTCGCGGTCGAGTGCGTGTTCCAGGGCAGTGGTGAGCTTGGCACGCACTTCGGGCAGATCCCCGTAACGAATGGCTTCGATCAATAATTCCCGAAGTGGTTTGCCCTCAAACTGCAGCTTTCCCAGCACATCGAATACCCGACCGCCGAGAGCCTCGCGGGCCTCATCCAGTTTGTCCAGCAATTTTCGGTAGACGTCGCCCTCTCGCGTCTCGTCAGCAACGAGGTTCCAAAGGTGGCACACTTCGGTCTGGCCGATGCGGTGAATACGGCCGAATCGTTGTTCGAGACGGTTCGGATTCCAGGGCAGATCGTAGTTCACCATCAGGTGGGCGCGTTGCAGGTTGATACCTTCGCCAGCGGCGTCCGTGGCGAGCAGTACCTGGACGGCTGGGTCGTGCTTGAACGCTTCCTGCATCTTCATGCGGTCCTCGCGACCCATCCCGCCATGGATGACCACCACCGCGTCTTCGCGTCCCAGCAGCGTGGTGATGCGTTCCTCCAGGTAATTGAGGGTATCGCGGTGTTCCGTGAACAGCACGAGCTTCTGGTGCGGCGACGGGGTTGGCGGTACGACGCGGCTGGTGCTGATGTGAGTGAACGGCTTTTCCTCGCTCTGGACTAGTGTCGTAAAGATCTCGTTCAGCAGACTCGCCAGTTCTCGCCACTTGGTGTCCGTGCCGCTGCGTCGAACCGCCAGAGCCAGCGACTCCAAATCCTTGAGCGTCCCGATTTCGATCTTCAACTCGGCGATCGATCGGGCTGCGGTTGCCTGATCGAGAATCTCTTCCTCCACCGCCGCGACTTCGTTGTCCGGTGCCTCTTCCAAGTCCTCGACATCGTCTTCATCGAGATTGGGACCGTAGAACGAGGGAGACGACGACGCCTGCCCGCCGCGATGCAACACTTCCAGTTCCCGCAGACGTCCTTCCAACCGTTCACGACGACGACGCAGCGACTGGTAGATGGCCTCGGGCGACGACGCCAGACGGCGCTGCAAAATGGTCAAAGCGAATCCGACCGTGCCGGCGCGTTTGTCGTTTTCCAACGCCTCAACGCGATTGAACTCCTCGCGAACGTAGTCGGTCACTGCCTTGTAGAGATGAGCCTCTCCCTCGGACAGTCGGAATGGCACCGTGTACGCGATACGCTCGGGGAACAGCGGCGTGCCGTCAAACTTGAGCAGGCCCTCTTTCACCATGCGGCGCATCAGGTCGGAGGCGTCGGCCACATGCACCCCGTCGCGGAAGCGGCCCTCGAAGCGGTCGCCGTCCAGCAGCGCCATGAAAAGCTGAAAGTCAGCCTCCTTGCCATTGTGAGGTGTCGCGCTCATCAGCAGGAAGTGCCGCGTCAGGGTCGAAAGGAGTTGCCCGAGGCGGTATCGCTTGGTGTATTTCGTCTCGCCGCCGAAGACCGTCGCGGACATCTTGTGCGCCTCGTCGCAGACCACAAGATCCCAGCGGCAATCGGGTGCCTGCAGTTTCTGCTGCACCTCCTCGTTGCGGGACAGCTTGTCGAGCCGGGCGATTGCGAGGTTTGTCTCTAGGAACCAGTTCCCGGTGCGAGCGGCTTCCAGCTTGTCGTTGGTGAGAATGTCAAAGGGCAGATGGAACCGCCGGTAGAGTTCATCCTGCCACTGTTCCGCGAGGCTCCCAGGGCAGACCACAAGGCATCGCTGCAAATCACCGCGCGCGATGAGTTCCTTGATCAGCAGACCCGCCATGATGGTCTTGCCGGCCCCTGGATCGTCGGCCAGCAGGAATCGCAGGGGCTGCCGAGGCAGCATTGCCTCGTACACAGCGGAGATCTGATGCGGCAGCGGATCGACCACCGATGTGTGAACTGCCATGACCGGATCGAAGAGGTGCGCGAGGCGTATTCGCTGCGCCTCCGATACCAGCCGGAACAGAGCACCATCCCCATCGAAACTCCACGGCCTCCCCTTCTCCACCACCTCCAGCCGTGGCTCGTCGTGGCGGTAGATCAGTTCGTTCGCGACCTTGCCGGCGGGTGTCTTGTAGGTAAGTTCGAGGGCCTCGGAGCCGAACCACTGGATGTTGACCACGCTCACAAGCATGTCGGGCAGGATGCCGCGTACGGCAGCGTTGGGTAGCAGGTCTTCGAGTCTGAGCATGAACGGAGTTCCGCTGGGGCGAAGCGTCAAGAAGCAACGGTACCAAGTGCCCAGCAGAGCGGCAATCAGCGCAGGCGATGACGTGCGGAGAATTGGGTCGGAAGTGTGAGCGTGTAGGAAATTCCCCTACATAGGTTCGGAGGATGAGGACCACCGTGTGTGTACGTGACCCACCGCATCTTCGACGACTGCGTGGCCTGAGCCCTCGCACGCGTCCGCATGCACGCTGAACACGGCTAATTCTTGTTCAAGCAAGTTGACGTAGCCCGTCCCCCGTTTGGTTTCCTGACGTTCGGGAAGCTGCCGGGTATCCAGAACTAGCAGGGTAGGGGCATCAGGGAGGAACGCCGGCCTCATCATGGTGTGGGTGGCCGCGTGGGGGAAGTCGTACAGGCAACCGCCGTAGAAGCGTCCAGAGACGAAGGCGGAAATGTCGGGGTGCATCCGGCCCTGACCGTCGAGGAACACGTAACGGCCACGCTGCTCAAACGAACTCTGCAACTCCTCGAACAACGAACGGGTAATCGTCCGGGGGTCCAACCCCTCGCGTATCAACCGGGACTGTAATGCGTCGTCGGCGTAGGGCGGGAGTTGCTGCTGGTCGCCGACTAGCACCCACCTCTCACCTCGGATGAGAGGCACCAACATCCGGCGAGCTTCCTCCTTGCCGGCCTCGTCCACGATGACGTAGTCATAAACCACCGAGCGGAACTCGCGGTGCGTGACCGGTGACCGCCATATGCGAGTCTTGCCACCGTCACGTCCGCACCATCCAGCACTGCCATGTCGCGCTCGAACACTGTGCGGAAAACTGACATTGCGTTGTGTTTTCAAGCCTTACTCGTAAGGAGCAAATGATGGCGATCGACGTTTTCAACGAGACCCTGCTGACGTTAGCGGAAGCCACCCGGAGAATGCCTGCCGTCGCTGGCCGGAAGTGTCGCCCGCACCTTTCCACCCTGCATCGCTGGGTGCTTCGTGGTTGTACCAGTCGGGATCGCATGATCATCCGATTGGAAACAGTCAAGGTCGGCGGCACTTTGTGCACAAGCCTGGAAGCACTCCAGCGTTTTTTCGATCGTCTCAGCGGCGATACAGCCGTGGTTGCGCCGCCGACACTCACTCAGAGACAGAGGCGAAAGAGAATTGAAGCGGCGGAGCAGGTACTCCGAGAAGCTGGGATTTGATGCGATGACCAGTGGAGATTCGCAGCTTCTTCCAGTGATAGGAAGACGATGCCGGTTGGTCACAAAAATGGACCAGCAGCCAATTCCGAAGCGGTCAACGGGTCACCTGAAGTCGCTACCGCCCGCCCGCAGTCCAAGGCAGGTCGAAGACCACAACCCGGGTGCCGAGGGTGACGGGAAGTACTCGCCCATGCCGTTGATTGCGTGGTCTCGGGCGCGGGCGACGGACGGGATTTGCGCAGAAACAAGAATGGACGCATGGAATTGCGCCCGGCGAGGATGGACGACTCTGGCCGACGTTTGAAATCTACCGATTCCCTGCGAAAAATCTGGTTTTGAGGCAATAAGTACTCCGGTGTGTCGAAGACTGAGTGTGCGGAGGCAGGTGACAGGCGCTAAACGGCAGCTTGCCACGGTCCGCAAGATAACGCCAGCGCGGGGGCTTTATTCCCGCGACTTCTTTGCCGATTCTTTCGGCCCGCCAATGCTTACCTGAGCGATCCTGTGTTGGATCGCGGTCTCCGATCTGTGTCTCAATGGGGAGCCCGCCGAAATCGGCTCGGCGGACATCGCGGTGAAACGTCGCTTAATGGAGGATTGGGCAATGCATGGACCGATCACTTTGGACAATGTGCAAGACGGCAGCAGAGGGCAGTTTCGAACAAAAAAGGCCGCACGTGAGGCTGGGTACAGAACTGCGAAGAATTGGCAATCTGGGTGGCCACGACTCACACCACGGCGAGACGCTCAACCAGTTGTGGTGAAAGGTGAGGCGTTCTTCTCCGAGGCCGATTGCGAGGAGATTCTATCGAAGACTGCCGCAATCAAGCGCGGACTGAAAATAAAGCCGGACGCTGTTGCTGTGAAGACCTGCTATTCGAGTGACTACGGCCGCTACGACGTCTATCGGATTTCTGATTGCGAGGTACACGTAAAGTCCGAGGTCCGGCAGGAGGATGCAAGGAGGGCCGTGGAAACAAAACGGCAAAAAGTTGACGAGTACGTCGAATCATTGGTGGTCGATGTGCCGGAGATTGGCAAGAACGACCTCATTCGCCACGCTTGCCAAGACTACAACGGCCGAAATGGCAGTTCCAGCGGTTGCTGGGCGAGCGAAAGTTCCGACGCCGAATTTCTTGAGCGGATTTGCGTGAACTACCTGCGACATTGCCTGACAGACTACGAAGCGGAACTCGAAGCAATAGTCGGGCGAGTCGGCGCTAGAGAGGCCAGTCGGAACGTCAAAGTCAAAGTGCTCGACGCAATAGCTGGGCAATATGAATGGCTGAGAGACGAATGTTCACGACAAGAGCTTCGAAGTCGCCTGTATTGACGCTGCGTCGGGCTTGAGATCAACCCGCCGAAATCGGTTCGGCGGAAATCAAAGTGAGGCGTTTGGAGAAATGAACCATGTCAGAAATCAAGGTCAAAGTGACCAAGAGCGCCGACCGTGCCGCCTTGGTCGCGTACTACGACGACCCCATTACGGGCAAGCGTCACAAGCGGTCAACCGAAACGGAGAACCGAAAGGAGGCAGAGAAGTTCGCCGCGAAGTGGGAGCAAGACTTGCAGGAGGGACGCTACAAGGCTCCGTCCAAAGTCACCTGGGACGAATTTCGTGAGCGGCTGGAAACCGAGTACCTGGCCGGAAAGAGCCGAGCCTACTTCGGGGCGATGTGCTCGACTCTGAATGCCTTCGAGTCGGCCTGTCGGCCTCAGAAGCTGCTAGCCGTGTCCGACGTTCACGTGCGACACTTCGCACAGGTACTCCGCCGCGAAGAGAAGTCCGAGGCGACTATCGCGAGCTACCTGAAACACTTGCGGGCCGCATTCCGGTGGGCTCTCAAGCTGGATCTGGTCGCGAAGCTGCCGAAATTTGAACTGCCGACCATCGACAACGACGAGGCGGCGAAGGGACGTCCCATCACGGAAGAGGAGTTCGACCGGCTCTGCTCCAAGATCGTTGACGGATTGTTGCACGCCGTTTCTCAACGCGGTGCCCCGAAATTGCCACCGAAGAGAACACTAAGTCAGCATGCATTGCAGGAGAGACGCGACAAGCAGACGAAATGGGCCACCAAGGCCGCTCCGTCCTGGGCGCGTCTGCTGAAGGGGCTGTGGATGTCCGGCCTTCGCCTCGGAGAGGCTCTTTGCCTGACCTGGGACGACGACAGCCAGATTCGCGTTGACCTCACGGGACGACGTCCGACGCTCAGCATGCCTGCGGCGAAGAACAAACGACGCAAGCGAATTGAATGCCCCATCACGCCCGATTTCGTGGAGTTTCTCTTGGAGACGCCGGAGGAGAGCCGCACGGGCTTCGTTTTCACCCCGCTGGGAAAGTCAGGCCAGCCGGTTCGCGACAAGGATTGGGTAAGCCGTGTCATCGCGTCGGCGGGGCACGCGGCTGGAATCAAGGTGAAACTGGACGGGGAAACCGACGAGGCGACGAAATTTGCCAGCGCTCACGATCTTCGCCGTTCGTTCGGCGCACGCTGGGCGCGCCGCGTCGTTCCAGCCGTCTTGAAAGAACTAATGCGGCACCGAAGTGTCGAAACCACGTTGAAGTATTACGCCAAGCAGGATGCTGAAGCGATTGCCGATGTTGTCTGGCAATGGACTTCGCAGAACAAGACTGTACCCAGTTTTGTACCCACAAGCCCGAAATCCACTTCTCTTGAGCGCAGCAAAAAAGCCGCAAACCCTTGCGAGTAAGCGGCTTTCTCTAGTCGGGGTGAGGAGATTTGAACTCCTGACCTTTTGACCCCCAGTCAAACGCGCTAGCCAGGCTGCGCTACACCCCGAAGTTGATGGCTGTTGACAATCCTTTGCAAAATCGTATCTTGCGTTAAGTACCTTTTGACTGAGTTTGACGGGTTTTGATTCCTGCCGTAGCGCCCGCGTAGCGCCAACCACCTGGGCGACGGCTTGTTTGACC
>CAIPEB010000295.1 GCA_903863885.1 uncultured Planctomycetaceae bacterium
GTGTTCCGACAGCCGGTCAAGCACCCGCGACTGGCCTGGGCCACGCGCCAACTCGAACTCTGGAAGGACGAACCTCGCGCACGACTCACGTTCCGGTTCAATCGCACGACGTCGTTCGATCCCGAGATCTTCTACATCGAAACCGCGATGCCCTGCGACGGAATCCTCCCGCGCGCCGGTTGCGGCGGCCAGACCTTCGTGCCTTTCCGCGATCAACTGTCCGGCACCTGCCGCGACTACTTCGGCATCGACGGCTGGATGCGATATGAAGCACCCGAAGGAAACTGGCTGTGGGTCACCCGCGACGCACCGCTCGTCACGATCGACGGCCCCCATCCGCTGGGCAAGATCACCGAGCAGCCGAAACGCACCGCGCGAGTGCTGTCGATGGTCTACAACAACTTTTGGTACACGAACTTCGTCGGCGACAGTCCCGGCGTCATGGAATTCCAATACGACCTGACCTGGCAGTCGAAGATCAAGGACGACGCCGCTGCGGAAGCAACAGCCGAAACGCTCGTGTCCGAGCCGGTGATGTCGATCAACCCCGCAATGCCCGAGTCGCCGATCTTCATTCAGGACCTGTATCGCCCGTGAACCGGGCGACGATCAGGACTATTCGCCGATCTGCAGCACTCGCGTGTCGCCTTTCTTCAGCGGCAGCGTGAACCGCGGACCGTTGGCGATCGTCTTGCCGGTCAACAGATCCACCACGGGCGAGTTGCCCGCGGTGTCAATTTTGTGATCGCCGTCCTTTGACGCGTGCAGCACAAGGTACGGACCGTTCCGATAGACGTTGCAGTCGGCGTCCGTGAAGAGATGCGCGTTGGCGCGTTTCGCGGCGATTCGCAGCAATTCGGAAGTCAGGCCGGGCGGCCCGACGAACAGCGACCATCCGTCCGGCAAGCGACGCAGCGCAACGGCGGCGGAACCGTCCGGCCACACGGCGAGCGTTTCCTCCGGTTTCGCATCCACCGCGGCGAACAACGGCTTGACCGGTTGATCGACGCCAAAGCCCGCGGTCAGGCCCAATTGCTTTCCCGCTGCCGTCGGTTCGCACTTTCCGTTCTTCTGCTGCACGGGCCGAAGCTGGAAGCCGGTCAATTGCTGCATGCCGTCCGCCGAGATGCGATCGCCCTCCTGGTAGCCCGGCGCATAACACCAGACCCGCAGCGAATCGCGAGTCGCAGCAAGCAGTTTCTGCCGGTCCGCGGCCGGCACAGACCATGCATCCAGGAACACGAACACCTTCGCAGAGACTTTTCCCGCGAGCACATCGTCCTGAAGATACTGGCCGTACGGCGCGCCCATGCGTCCCAGCGGCGCGCGGACTTCATAAATCCCGGGCCGCCCGACCTTCACCCCGCCGGCCGCAAGCCGCATCATGCTCGTCTCGTCAATGACCGCCGCAACCTCGGGACGAAACGGCCGCGGGTGCTGAAGCAGAGGCTCGTCGAGCTTGCTCAGTCGCTCCATCTCGGCCCACATGCGGGCATCGTGAAACCACCCCGTCGCGCCGAGATCCATCCACCAGGTGCCGAAGTTCCGCACCGCGCACTGGGCCGTGTTCCGCAGCAGTTCGCGATTGGTATCTTCGATGGTCGTCACGCCGTCCGTCCAACCCGGAAATTGCCCGGTGCCCAGATAGGTGCGGGTATCGTCTTCGTAAAGCCACATTTTTCCCGCCAGCGCCACGCTTTCGGCCGCGGTCATCGCCGGCGCACTCTGCCCCATGCCCCGATCGAAATACGAGATGGGGGAACAGAGCACATCGATATCCGGCGAGGAAAGGGCTCGCCGCAGCGCGTAGTGCCCCGCGGTTCCCGCGCCGTTGTGGATCGCGCCGAACTCGAACACGTAGCCGTAAAAGAAGACGACCAGCTTTTTGCCCTGCGATGCGTCGCGCACCGACTTGGCCAACTCGCAAACACAGTCGGCCATTGCGTCCTGCTGGTATGCGGCAAAATCGATCAGCTTCCGTGCGCGTTGCGGATCGTGCAGAACTCCATCGGGCGCAGCTCGCCGTTCCGCCGAAGCCGGCACCTCGGCGCCGGCTCGCGTCGCCTTCGAGTCCTTCCACGCGGCCTGCAGCGCCGCGTCGTCCGCATAATGCCGCTGCAGCCATACTCGCCACTCGCGCACGTCGGCCTTGGCATAGCCATTCAGCGCGTCGGCCCAGGTCTGCTGATAAAACCACTCGCCCGTGTTCTGGCCGCAGGGATGATAGCCGGCGACATGAGCGCCGAACTTCTCTTCGAGATGCCTGACCAGCGCCGCGAGCTGCTCGCACGCATCGTGCCGATAGAGAGGCGACGCAACCACCGCCCCGCGCTGATCCGGGCCCGGCTTGTCCCAGACCATCATCTCATCGGGGTGGGCCTTGCTCCACCAATCCGGCGGCTCCACGCCGATGCGGGGCAACAGCAGCGCGTGCGGATTGGCGTCCAGCACCGCCCGGCATTGCGCATCGGACGCAGACCAATCAGGTTTCTCGCCCGGCTCGGGCCAGGGCATATTCACGGGGAAGCTGACAAAATTCACGCCCACTTTCGCCGCCATTTCGATCTGGCCCTCGAACAGGCTCGGCGGACCGCCAAGGTAGGTATATGTCTGGCCGGGCTGATAAAACGCAACCGTCAAATCGCGGGCCGGCTCCGCCTTGGCCCAGAACGTCACACGGTAGCGATGTTCCTTTTTCAAGACCAGGTTCGAGTGATGGTAGATATGGAAGTCGGGCCAGGTCCCTGAAGGCGGAGCCTTTAAAGTAATTCGCAGTGATTTGGTATTCGCGAGCCCGCGTCCCGATTCGTAACTGAGAGTGGCCGTCGTGTTCTGCGGACCGGGCGGCCAGAACGTCCAGGACTTCTCGAAGTCCTGCATCCCCTGCTCGAAATTCTGCGCGGGAATGAGATCCTGGCCGGCCGTCAGATCGAACACTCGAATCGCATCGAGATCAACCGTTCCCGGCGAGCCGCCAAAACGGAAATGCATCGTGGCACTGCCCTGAGCGTCCTGTGCCGGCGAGAACTCGAAAGCAACTTCCTGCCCGCTCGTTCCCACGGGTATCGGCGCGGCCCCCGGCGCGCCCCAGAACATCCGCGATCGAACGGGATTGCCGTCCACCATCAATCGCGGGGCTCCCGACGAAGCATCCACCCGCACCGTCTCGATGCCTTTCGCCGGAATACCCGAGAAAATGCAGACCGCCGCGCATAGGACCGCCGACCAGACGATCCTCTCCCTCGAAACGAAACAGGAGCGAAGCTCCGAAACAAGATTCCACGGCGACATCACGGCAGCACCTCACGTTGTTGGCTCGCCAGATCACCTGGCATAACCGAATCAAATCAAACTCCAGCACGCTGCAGGAACGGCGGAAAGAGTTTGCGGCCCCCAATCACGTCGCCACGATTCTTAACCCGTGCCGCGGCGCGTTACAATAGCCGCCCTCGCCCCGAAGTGGCGAACCCGCACCCGTTGGTCACTGGACATTGCACAAGACGCGATTGTTTTGCTGTCAGTCTTAAAGGAGGATCCGATGAACCGCAGGCAAGTTTTTCTCGTTCTCGCCGTGGCTAGTTGCATGTTGACGATGAGCCGCGCAGAGGATTGGCCTCAGTGGCGAGGACCGCAGCGCGACGGAATTTCGAAGGAAACCGGTTTGCTCAAGAAATGGCCGCAGGGCGGCCCGAAGCTCGTTTGGCAGATCAAGGATGTGGGAAGCGGCTATTCGACTCCATCGGTCGTCGGCGATCATCTGTTCGTTCTCGGCAACGAAGGAAACGAAAACGAATTCGTTCAATGCCGCTCGGTGACCGATGGCAAGCAGTTGTGGTCGACCCGCATCGGCAAGGTCGGGAATCCGGATCAGCGTCCCTCGTATCCCGCCGCGCGCTCCACCCCGACTGTCGACGGCCAGTCGCTCTACGTGCTCGGCTCGGACGGCGATCTGGCGTGCCTTGAAACGGCGACCGGCAAGATCGTGTGGCAGAAGAATGTGCGAAACGAATTCGGCGGCAAGCCGGGCGAGTGGGCTTACTCCGAGTCGCCGCTGGTTGATGGCGACGCGCTGGTCTGCACACCCGGCGGTCCGGGCGCGGCCATGGTGGCGCTGAACAAGAAAGACGGAAGTCTCATCTGGAAAGCCGCGGTCCCCGGCGATGATGCGGCCGCATATTCGTCGATCATCAAGGCCGAAACGGCGGGCGTTACGCAATACATTCAGATGGTTGCCAAAGGCGTCGTCGGCATCGAAGCCAAGACGGGCAAGTTCCTGTGGCGTTACGATCGCACGGGTTCGGGACCGGCCAACATCCCGACACCCGTTGCCAACGACTCGGGCGTCTACACGGGCGGCGCCCGGGCCGGCGCCGGACTCGTCCAATTGAAAGCCGGCGACGGCAAAGTCGAAGCCAAGGAAGTCTACTTCGACCCGAAACTGCCGGCCGCCATCGGCGGATTCATTTGCCTCGGCGACAACCTGTTCGGCACCGGCAGCGCCGGAATCATGTGCGTCGACTTCAAGTCCGGCAAGGTGAAATGGACCGAGCGGGGAATCGGCACGGGCTCGTTGTGCTTCGCCGACGGACGCCTTTATCTTCACGGCGAGAATGGAGATCTGGCGTTGATCGAACCTTCACCCGCCGGATATCGGGAAGTCGGCAAGTTCACCCCCGCATCGGCGCCTGACCGCGGATCGTCCAAAGCCTGGGCATACCCGGTCGTCGCCAATGGAAAACTCTACGTGCGCGATGTGAACTCGATCTGGTGCTACGACATTCACGAATAAACATCGCATGCACGCGACGAACCAAGCCCGTGCTTCAGGATTCACTCTCCCTTGGGGAGGTCGTGCAGTTTAGGGACCATTTGGACATAACGACTTGGCTTCACCCGCCCGCGTGCGGGAGGGTCGGCCGCGTAGCGGTCGGGGAGGGTCTTCGAACCAGTCGTGAATCCTGCGACTAGCAGCGCGGCAGCCCTCTCCGGGCCTTCAGCCCGACTCTCCCGGAGGGAGAGTGAAGCATGAATCACGACGGTGCAACCACTTCTGAACCGCACGACGTCTTGTGGAGAGTCGGCCTGGCAGGGCCGGAGAGGGGGACGCTGCTTCTCGTCAGACGCTATTGCTTCCGCCTCTCCCGCGTTGCGCTCCTTGTGTGAAACAGGCGGGTGACGCGGTATTTTCAACCGCCTTCTTAATCGAGCGTCGGCCGCACAATCTCACCCCGGGCTTGTGCGGCCGTGTTTTCATACGAGCCGAAGAACTCGGAGTTGCAGTCCAGCCACAGCGTGATGCGTCGCCGCTCCTCGGGAGAAAGCCGCACGTCGTAGTGCTTTTCGCTCAGGTAGTCCATCAACTTCGAGCTTTTTGCGCCGAAGGAACCTGCGATCGAGCGGCTTCCTCCGTGTACGCCGCCTTTGATCGTGCCGTTGCCGACATCGAAATAGAAACCGTATTTCTCGGCGAGATTCGCATAAGAAATCGTCCAGCCATTCGCCGCGCCCAATGTGCCGGCCAATTCGATGGCCTTCTTCTGCTGATGGCATTCAACGCAGTGCCGATCGAGTACAGGCTGCACAAGCCGCACGTAGTTGAAGGGATTCGAACCTTCGGCCTCGGGCTGGATCTTTGACGGAGCGCGCCGCAGCGCCAGCGGCGTCGAAGCAAACGACAACGGCGAGCGATGCTTCCGCTCGTGGCAACCCTGGCAAGTCAGTTTCTCGCCGGGATGCAGGTACGTCCCGCTCCTCATCGATTGCACCGCGAGGCCCGATGCATCAAGTGCCTGGATGTAGATCTCCTTGCCCGCGGGAACCTCGAAGTTCGCGCTCCCGTCCTCTTCGACGGGAACCGTGCCCAGAACACTGCGGGCATTCGTCTGGTTGGCAATACCGATCCGCGGCTCATTCGGCGGCGGCGTTGTCTTGGGCAATACCTGGATGATGCGCAGCGCCGTGATCCGCGTGGCTTCCGGCCACTTGAAGTCGCTGTCGTAAACATTCAGCAGCGACACCGTCGCCGGCGGATCGGCAACGGGTGACGACTCCCGCGCGGCGAGCGTCTGCACGGTCTGGTCCGGTATCACGGGCGGCAGCTGCCTCGGCCTGACCGGAATGGGATCGATGCTCGCGATCTGGGGATCTCGGTAGATCAACTCGCGGTTTCCAAATCGATCAATCCAATAAATGCCGTGATTCTTCGCACCCGGATCATACGCACAGAGATAATCGTCTTCGCTGAGCGGCCACGGAGTGCCGTAAATCATGTAGTTCGCGATCGGCGTGGCTTCGGCTTCGGGAAACGGAACTTCCGGCGTCAATCGCGTCAACTGCGACATGCTGTTGTCGTCCTCGGCATGAGGATCGATCATCACCAGCGAACCGAAGGCATGCCCGTGATGCGCGCCGGTAACTGCCACGAACTTCTGGGAATTCGGTATCGCGCGGATGCTCATCTCCATCCAAGGCCGGCTTTCGCGCCGCTCGGGATAGTTCCCGTGGAACGACCGCGGATCGCGGCCGTCGGGATAGCTCGTCCAAATGTGGTGGGCGATGTTCGTATCGCGATCGACGTAGTCCCATCGCGTGTAGACCAGCATCCCGTCGTTGGTCACGCTCGGCTGCCACTCGTGCGTCTCGTGGAAGCTGATCGGAATCATATCGCTGCCGTCGGCCTGCATTGTATGTATGGCGTACACCGGACAATGCCGCCCGCAGCGGAGATAACCGCCGCGCCGCTGCGAAACAAAGGCGATGCGGCCGTTGGGCAGGAAACACGGATCGAAATCATCAAACGCGCCGTCCGTCAATTGCGTGAGCGAAGATCCGTCGACCGAGCAGCGGAAGATGTGATACACGCATTCGGGAGTCCATTCGTAAGCTTCCTTGCCGCGGAATTTCTCCCAGGCTTTCGCCTCGCTGTACGCAAAGAGAACGGTCCGACCATCAAACGAAAGGTCGGGCGAAAGAAACGAACCGCCGCTCAATGTCTTGCCCTGCAATCTCCCGTTCGCCACAGCGGCACCATCGAGCACGCCGGTCAAGCGAGGCTGGGGGCCGAACGGATCGGACAAGATGAAGAGCCCTCCGCCCGGCACCGCATTGCAGCCGTAAAACTGGTCGCACATGTGAAACACGCCGGCCGCATCATGCCGTTTGATGAACATCAGCTTGTCGAAATTCAGCAGCGGGTTCGTGAATGCGATGCTGCGCGCAAGCCGGCAGGCCTCCAGATACAGGGGGCGACGCGTTTCGAGCGGGGCATCGGCCGCAGCGGCCCGTTGATCGAGTCGGGAAAGCTGCTCCAACAGCGGCGGCAACTGCTGCGGTGCCGCCTGGCGCGACAGGCGGTCGGCCAGTTCGCGGGCCTGCTTCAACACCTGCCGCGTGTGCGCGAGAGAAAACGAAGGCGAATTCGAGGCGGAAGGCACAGCCGAATCCACGCCATCGGGCAGCGTGCCCGGGTAGGAGTACCTGCCGACGCTTTTCTGGTCAGCCGGCTTGTGCAAAGCGATATTCGTCGCCGGATCATCGGCCCCGTACACTTCGACTTCGTCCAGCGCGAACGAGCAGGTCCCGCTGATTTGCAGGCGCACGATGCGGGCCGTGATAGTGCGACCCTTGAGATCGACGACCAACGGCTTGTTCTCGCGGATTCCGAAGAACGGTTCCCCGTTGTGTTGATAGATCGGCTGAAACGCCTGCCCCGGCTCCACCGCAACGACGACCTGCAGATTCCGAGTGCGAGGCGCCGTGTCGCGATCCGTGCGATTGAAGACGACGATTCGATCGAGCACACAGGGCTTGCCGAGATCGACCTGCCACCACGGATCTTTTTCAGCGCTGGCCGTGTGGAAACCCCATCGACCGTTCTTGATTCCGTCGCATCCGCCCGAGGCATCCTCCGCCGTCGTAACGTGAATCTCGGTGGACGCCGCAGCAGCCGGAGTCTGCGAGAAAGCCGCGTCGCGCGAGACCCAATCTGCCTCCAACGCCGTCTGCAGCGCCTCTCGCACGTCCACGGATTCAGCGCCTCGCGCCGCAGCGGCCAACACCGCAATACTCGCCAGAGCGAACCTCGCGACTCGAATCATGATGATTATCTCCCATCGCATGATGCGATTTTGTAACGCTTGTATGGAGATTGTGTGACGCTCGTGTGCCAAGTCTGCGTGACACGCGCGTTTATTCCATCAAACTCCAGCGACCAGCGGGAGCGGGTTCTCATGCCGGTGCGGCAGCACCTCATTGGGAGGCGGCCCTGCCGCCCGGTCCTGCCGCCCTGGCCATTGACTTGTTATATCCAGGCGCGAAGGCTAAAGTAAACTAGCTTTATTCTGTTTAGCCTGAACGATTTGCGTTCGCGGCACATCGCTTCGTATGACAAGAGAAGCACTATGAAAAACACGAGCGGAAACCGGCAGCGTCTGGGTTGGCAGTTCATCCTCGCCGCGGCCGTACTGCAGATCTTCACAGCCGCATCGGCCGTTAGTGCAGCGGCAACGAACGAACAGGTCGAGGCCGATTGGAAGCGTCAGGACGAACAGCGTCTCATGCAGATCCGCACTCCGAGTCTGGTGCGGTTCGCCGGCGGCGAAATCAATTGGCCCGGCGTGAACCGGGATGACCGCAAGCGAGTGCCCCACATCGGCGCGATGCAGTTGGACGGCCGCCTGACGGAACCGGCCTGGGCCGGCGCGATCAGTGTCCCTGCCGCGACCCCGGAAGATCCCAAGCTGCTGATCGGCCGCGACGACTCGAATCTTTACGTCGGCATATCGCTCCCCGATGCGGCATGCACGCGCTATCAGGGGGACGCCACGTCGCTGGACGCGAGCGGCGCGGTGGACGGTGTAAAAGACGGCAAGTACGGATTCCACACGTGGCTGGACAAGAACCCGTTCTGGCAGGTGGACCTCGGCTCCCAGCAGCCGATTCAGCGGATCGTCGTGTACAACCGGCTGGACTACGCACCCGGTCTGCACAACGCGGACTCGCTCCTTATCTCCACGTCGGACGACGGGCAGCAATGGACGCAGCGCTACGACAACCATAACAAGTTCTTCGGCGGAGTAACCAGCGGGGCGCCTCTCGAAGTCGCGTTCGGAGCCAACGAGGTGAGTGCTCGCTACGTGCGTCTCCATCTCCGCCACGACGCGCCGATCTTCTTCCATCTCGATGAAGTCGAAGTCTACGGTCCCGACGACAA
>CAIPEB010000296.1 GCA_903863885.1 uncultured Planctomycetaceae bacterium
ATTACCGGACTGCTGATTACCGGACTGCTGATTACCGGACTGCTGATTACCGGACTGCTGGTTACCGGACTGCTGGTTACCGGACTGCTGATTACCGGACTGCTGATTACCGGACTGCTGATTACCGGACTGCTGATTACCGGACTGCTGATTACCGGACTGCTGATTACCGGACTGCTGATCACCCGACTGCTGATCACCCGACTGCTGATCACCCGACTGCTGATCACCCGACTGCTGATTACCCGACTGCTGATTACCCGACTGCTGATTACCCGACTGTTGATTACCCGACTGCTGGCCGGCGCGATCCGCGTCCCTTTTTGTCGGGCCGTCATTGCCGAAGGCCCACGGCGATGTGCGGGAGTTTTCCGGCGAACCGGCGAAAATGGGCAGATGTGCTATCGAGTATTCGGGGTTGCGGCGCGGGAGCAGCATGCAGAAGAGCAGAATCCCGACAACCATCAGCGAGCCGATCGTCAGCCAGACGACGGCCATATCCATGGGCATTTCGAGTCGGCGTTGACGCAGATAACGCCGCAATCCAAGAAAACTGGTGGTCAGAAGCAAGCCGAGAGCCGATGCGACGTAAATCACCAGCAGATGGAATATTCGACGTCGAGTATCGAGGTCGCTTGCCCGCACGGAGAACTGGCCGAGACCGAAGATCGGAATCGCAGCCAGCGAGAAGTAGATCACCCAGACTCCGGGCGCATGTTGGCGGCGTCGATAATTCAGGAATCGCTGCCAGAGACTCTCGCGGGTACGGGAGGATTCAAGGGCTTCGGCCCGCGATGTGGTTCCCTCGAGATCGCGTCTGGCGTCAGCGTTGTTTTCGAGCGACGAAACGTCGGCATCCAGGCCGACCGTCTGCAGCAGGCCTTCCCCGGAGGCGTCCTTGGCTTCATCGATCACCGTGCAATCCCACGTCAGGCAGTCGGCGCACCACCAGACCAGCGCAATCAGACCCAGGTTGATGGCCAAGCTCCAGTTTGCCAGTGGTCCCTGGAACTCGACGAAGCGATGGGCGGCAATCGCTGTTACGAGCGCCAGCGGCACGGCAAAGAGCATTGCGTATTCCCGCCCGTTCTCGATCGAAATCCGCCCGATCAGCACCGCGGCCATCACGAACATGGCCATGATGAAATGGAGGCGGCTTTCATACTGGCCCTGGTAACAGACGGCCATCAGGAAGAACACGAGGCTGCCGACGAGCGTCATGATCAGCGCCGGTGTCAGCGCGATCACCATGTAGTCTGCGGCGGTCGGGCGAGGGCGACTCATCGTGGGCAGGTCGGAATCTCTAAATGGGAGAAACGGTCATGCGGCAGCGCCGCCGGCGGCCTTCATCTTAACAGAACGGTTCGACAGACGGAGACGATCGCTGCCTCGCTGCGGAGGTGGTGCGTGGGGATGCCGTTGGCCAGCAGAGGGCCGGACGCTTGTGCGAAATCGTATTCATCGTAGACGTTCAGGACGGCGCTCACGGCGAAGCCCTGTCGTCGGAGGTTGTGCAGCGCGACCGCGAATTCCGATGTGACTCGCGGCAGTATCGCCAGCACCGTTGCGTCGCGCGGAATGCGGCTGGCGGTTTCGCTGATCAACTGCGGAAGCGTCAGGCCGTCGGTCAATTCGACTCGAGCCAGTGCTTCGAGGATGCGCAGCAGCTGATCTTCGCCTCGCCGCGTTTCGACGACGACCGGCCTGAGGCGTTCGCTATGGTCCAGCATGCTGGCGGCTTGGCGCGCTGCATCGCGGGTCCGCAGGTCGCAGGCCCAGCCTTCCTGGCGAATCCGGTCCGCAGCATCCCGGCCGTTGGTGACCAGTCCCGCCTGCTGCCCCATTTCGTACAGCGCGTGGGCAATGGAAGCCGCCGCGGTGATCGCCAGTTCGCTGCGGAACGGCTCGTTCTGGGGATCGTGCGACGCGACGTGATAGTCCAACAGCAGCGTGGCGCCGGCGACTGTTGAAGGTTCGTAGACCTTGCTGTGCAACTGCCCTGTTCTCGCGGTGGCGCGCCAGTGGATCCGGTTGAACGAATCTCCCCGCTCGTATTGCCGCACTCCGGCGATGCGTGTCGGGTCCTCGTACAGCCGGTGGATCATCCGGACTTCGCCGATCGGCCGGCGCGAACTCACGTCGTAGCCTTCCAGCGGCAGGACGCGGGGATAGACCAGCAGAAAGTGCGGCCGGGTCGCCACGCGATATCGGCGATGGAGCCCGAACAGGTCGCCGGTCTCGAGCACCAGCGGGCCGATCTGGTAGTAGCCCCGCCGATTGCACTGCAGTTGGTAGGCTATCGTCCGGGTGCTGTTGGCGCGCAGCATTGCGAGTTGGGTCCGGCGGCCCTGGATGCCGAGCGACGGCGGGTCGTGCACCAGCGCACTTCGCGGCAGAAGGTCCTCGATCAAACACCACGCGACCGGCAGATTTCCCGTATTCGTGACCTGGACAACAACGGCGACCGAGTCTCCGACATCCGCGTGCAGGCGATTGCACTCGCGCGTGGCGGCGAGGCTCTCGGCCCATCGCCGCGTCAGAAACCGGCTGAACAGCAGCACGGCCAGCAGCGCGTACGTGGCGTACATGAGCAGACCCAGGTCGAAGACCAGGGCGACAATCAGAACCAGTACCGCGGCGACGAGCCAGTTCATGATGCTCAGGTGCGAAGGTGGGGGATTGCGTTGAGGCCGCTCGGGCCGCGGGCGGCCATACCGTTTTGCTCAGTCCGGGGTTGTTCGGGCCGGAATCGGCCGATCCGGCGCGGTCGGTGCGACGCCGGGACATGCAGCGCCGCTCAATCAGGGGCTCGCTTCAATCGAGTGTCGGCACGGCGATTTCGTCGATCACGTCTTTCACGACCTGCTCGGTCGTCACTTTGCGGAGTCGGCTTTCGGGCTTCAGGATCAGGCGGTGTGTGAGTACCGGGGGGGCGATCCGTTTCACGTCGTCGGGTTGCACGAAATTCCGCCCGCGAATCGCAGCCATCGCCTGAGAGGTCCGGAACAGCGCGATCGAGGCCCGAGGACTGCCGCCCAGCGCCAGTTCCTCGTTCTCGCGGGTCAGGTGGACGATCTGCATCAGGTACTGCCGCACCTTGGGATCGACGTGCACGCCGCGGATGGCCTTCTGGCACGCGACGAGTTCCTCGCTGGTTACGACGGGCTCGAGATTTGTCACGGGATGGCCGTGCTGCAGCATTTCCAGCATCTTCAATTCATCCTCGAACGTCGGATAGCCGAGGTTGAATCGCATGAGGAACCGGTCGAGCTGCGCCTCGGGCAGCGGAAACGTGCCCTCGTGGTCGATCGGGTTCTGCGTGGCAATCACGAGAAAGGGCGGCGTGAGGCTGTGGGTGATCCCGTCGACGGTCACGCGGGTCTCGGCCATCGCCTCGAGCAAGGCGGCCTGGGTACGCGGTGTTGTGCGGTTGATTTCATCGGCGAGCAGGATCTGGGCGAAGATCGGCCCCGGCCGGAACTCGAATTCGGTCGACTTCTGGTTGAAGATCGAAGCTCCGGTCACGTCGGTCGGCAGCAGGTCCGGCGTGCACTGGATGCGTTTGAACTCGCAGCCCACGCTGCAGGCGAGCGCGCGGGCCAGCATGGTTTTGGCCACGCCCGGAACATCTTCCAGCAGGATGTGACCCTCGCTGAACCACGAAACAAGCGACAGGATCAGCTGCTGACGCTTGCCGACGATCACTTTTTCCACATTGGCGATGATCTTCTTCGCCGTTCCTTGTACGTCTACCACGGTGGCCCTCGAACAACATGATTCGCGCCGCGAAGAGCAAGAGGCAACAACTCGTCCAATCTTAACCACCCGTCCGCCACGCTGCTATCACGAGCGGCGGTTCGCGACGTCCGACGGTCGAATGGTCCCGTCGTGCAGAGCCGAGGCCACCAGCACTGCGTCACAACCTGCGCTCAGCAGCAGGTTCACATCGCCGACGTCGCGAACGCCGCCGCCCGATACGATCTCGATATCGGGATGAGTCGCCCGCACGGCCCGGCACGCATCGACAAGGCCGGGGCCGCGGCCCCGGCCGACGCAGGCCAGATCCAGGATAAGCAGGCGGCGAAAGCCGGCCGTCATGGCGCAGTCGGCGATCTTCGGGACACTCAGTTGACGCCACGCCTGCGACGATGTGAGCGGCTGGCCTTCCTTGAGATCGAGGCTGAACATTGCACGGCGCGGACCGATGCGTTGCAGCAGATCTCGCAGAGCTTCCGGCTCGGTGACGCTTTCGAGCCCGACAATCAAAGCGTCTATGCATGGCTGGAGGGACGCGTTTCGAAGGAACTGTTCGGCGCGCGCTGCGTCGCCGATTCCAGCATCGAGGAGCATTTTCAGCCCTGTTGCCGCAATCTGATCCAGTGACGGCCAATCGGGGGCCCGTCCGGCAATCGCATCCAGATCGGCGACATAGACGCGGTCGAACCCGAATGAAGTTCGCCACATGCCTGCCACCGCTGCCGGCGCAGCGCTGCTCGGGCCGATCGGGCGGTACTCTTCGCGCCGGCCGCCCACTCCGCGGACGACGAGATGGTCCTTCAAGTCGATTACGGGGATGACGCACACGTCTGCGCGGCCTTTCAGGGGTCTGGAGTCTGGGCGGAAAACGGCCACCCAACCGTCAGCCGGCAATTCCAATCGTCCCGTCAAGTTACCAGCCGTTGCGACGCGAGGGACCGCGCGGTCCACCCGCCGATCGTTCGATCACAGCGGGAAATCATCTTCCGCAGCGTCTTTGCCGTAGATCGGCATGTACCGGTAGTAGACTTCCAGGATCATGGTGGCCATGGCAGTTACGTAGAGTCGGCCGCCTTGTTCGTTGGAGTGTTCCCGGAGCGGAATATCCCAACTGCCGAGCGCATGGCCTTCTTTGCATTGCGAATTAATCAATTGGTCCCGCATGGTCGGGTTCCATTTCTCCCATGGCTCGCCGCCCCAGTGCCGCAGGACCTGGGACGCATAGTAGTTGTAGTACATGTCGCCGCGACTCGGGCCTACCGAGCTGAGGTACGATACTCCTTTCTGCAGAGCGGCGTTGTCCTTCTTCCATCCAAGGTACATACGGCACAGGAGGGCAATGGCCGTTGTCGATGGCTTGGGCATGGGATCGCGATAGCCGTACTGGGCTCCGCCGTCGGTCTGGACGCTGTCGAGGAACTTGGATGCCCCAGCGATGGTGCGGGGCGGTATCTTCAGGTAGGCCATATGTCCGCTCTTGAGAGCCATCAGCTGCCAGCCGATCACGGACGTGTCGCCGGGTTGCTGAGGCGCGTAACGCCATCCGCCGCCAATCGGGTCCTGAGCCATGACGATAAAATTCAGCGCCGCCTGCGCCGGGGCCAGGAGTTTTCGATCGTTGGTCATTCCGTAGGCTTCGCACAGAGCGATCGATGCCAAGCCGTGTGCGTACATATTGCCGCCGCCCTGCATGAGTGATCCGTTGTTCTGCATCGATCGCACGAGGAAGGCCAGTCCCTCCGCGACGTTCTGCCGATACTGTCCTTCGAGGTGCGTTTGGCCGGCGCCTAGAAATGGCAGCAGCGCCAAAGCGGTTGCGCCGGTTTGGCAGTCGCGTATCCTGCCCGGCTCGCTGCACCTCCCGGCACAATTACCGCCCCGGTGGTCCAGGCTCCAGCTGCCATCCTGTAACTGGTGTTCAGCAAACCACTTGAGCGCATTCACGACTGCGGCTTCACTCCCTTCGGATCCGCCGTACCGAGTCAGCAATTCGCCTCGCATCCTGGAACCTCGGCCTTGAAGACCAGATCCAGATAGGGCTCCAATTTCCTTCAGCAGGTCGCTGCGGGGCGCAGTCTGTTCGCTGAACTCCTGCAGATCGATGTTGGCCGGAGCCATATCCAGATCGGTAGCCACGCCGATTTCCGGCGCGGACTGCGGTACCGTGCTGGCCTGGAGGTCGGCGACGGGCGAGGAACTTATCTGCTGGATGTCCACTGGCGCAAGTTGTTCTGGCACATCAAGTTGTTCAATCACTGGCGGCTCAGTTACGGGCGTTAGACTGAGCACCGTGGTGTCGTTTCTGGCCGATCCGACGGTGGCCAAAGCCAACGCAAGCAGTCCGACCATGTGCACCAGCATGCTGACCATCCAGGCCGGCAGCAGATTGAACAAGAAAAACTGCCGCGAACTACGGGGCAACGGTGCCTGACCGATGTCCTGAGACGCCGCCTGTTCAGGGGGCGAGTCCGAGATCGCGCCCCTGGAAAGGTCCGGCACGGAACCGGCCACTGCCGATTCGATCGGAATCGGGTTGGCCGGTGCTGGAGTGGACTGAATGTCGGGCGTATCCGTAGACATACGCCTTTGGTCTCCTGAGAATTCCCTCAAGTACTTAACGTAAAGGATTTTCCGTCAAACGCAAGCAAAACCGGACATCCCTGGATGAACCGGCGAACGGCTTCCTATGTCTTCTAAGCGGAATTCAGGACGCTCGGGAATCAAATTCGAGGAATCAAATTCGGCAGTTTTTTATTCGCCGTCCGATCTTCCTCGTCCGAAGTCGTATAACTGCGACTGGTAAGAACGACAGTCCTTGCGTTACAATCGGAAGCGGTATTTCTTGAACTGCTGGCTCTCAGGTACTGCCAGCTTGATCTTCGGAGTGGATGCATGGCCAAGAGTAAGAAAAAGGCAGAGACCGTTCACCTCGTGTGCGAAGAGACGGGAGATTACAACTACATTCTTCGCCGGAAGCCGGGTGGCGAAAAGCTGAAGCTGAAGAAGTACTCGCCGCGACTGCGCAAGCACACGCTGCACGTCGAGAAGAAGAAGTAGGCAATCGTCGGGTGCTTTCGAGTTCTCGGTTACGGATGGCATGGGCAAACGCTGGCGCATTCAACCGCATGACGCGGATCGGATATCTTCGCTGGAACGGTCGGCGGGCATCTCGCCGATCGTTGCCAAGCTTCTGATTTCGCGCGGCGTGTACGACTCGGCGGGGGCTCGGCGATTTCTGGACGCCAAGTTCAGTGACCTGCGGGAGCCGGAAGAACTGCCGGGTGTGGTCGAGGCGGCGCAGCGGATTCATCGGGCCGTTGTGGAAGGCCGCCCGATCGTCGTTTACGGCGACTACGACGCCGACGGCATGACTGGGACGGCGATTCTGTACCTCTGCGTGCGCATGCTGGGTGGCAAGGTATCGTACTTTGTTCCGAACCGGCTTGAAGATGGTTACGGGTTGCATGCCGACATCGTGGAGCAACTCGCCCGCCGCGGAACATCCCTCATTATTTCCGTGGACTGCGGCATCGGGAGCACGGTTGCGGCGGAACGAGCGAAGCAGTTGGGCATCGAGCTGGTCATCACGGACCACCACGATTTTTCTGGCGAACTGCCGTGTGCCGACTCCATCGTGCATCCCCGCTTGCCCGGATTTCCGGCGACGTTCACCGGACTGTGCGGAGCCGGCGTGGCATTCAAGCTGGCCTGGGCCATCTGTTGTCACGCCAGCCAGTCCAAGAAGGTCAGCGAGGCCATGCGGTCGTTCCTGCTTTCGGCCATCGGTCTGGCCGCATGGGGAACGGTGGCTGATGTCGTACCGCTGGTGGACGACAATCGACTCATCGTGCGGCACGGTCTGGTCAGTCTTCGCGAGCGTCCCGGCATTGGCGTCAAGGCTTTGCTGAAAGTCATGGGGCTCGATACGAAGCCGTCGCTGAGCAGCGAGGATATTGCGTTCTCGCTTGCCCCGCATCTGAATGCGGCCGGACGACTGGGACAGGCGCAGCTCGGCGTGGAATTGCTCGTCACCGATTCGGCCGAGCGGGCTCAGGCGCTCGCCGACTACATCCATCAGCTCAACAGCAGCCGCGACAGCCTCGAGCGAAGCGTCTATCTGGCGGCTCACAAGCAGATCAAAGAGCAATTCGACGTTGAGAACGACCCGGCTTTCGTCCTGTCCGCCGCGGGTTGGCATGCCGGAGTGATCGGGATCGTTGCCGGCCGGCTTGCTGAAAAGTACGGCAGGCCGGTTGTGATGATTGCGATCGACCAGACGGGAAACAAACCGGCAACCGGTTCGGGACGCACGGCCGGCGGGTTGAACCTGCACGATGCCGTCGGGCACTGCAGCGAGCATCTTGTTTCGCATGGCGGGCATGCGGCGGCCGTGGGGGTGCGGCTCGATGAGGCCCACATCAGCGGTTTCCGGAGTGCATTCTG
>CAIPEB010000297.1 GCA_903863885.1 uncultured Planctomycetaceae bacterium
TGAAGTTCCTCAACCTGTGGCGCGGATCGTCCGGAGTGTCGTCTGTTCGCTTCTTTCGTGCCACGCTCAGCCACAAAGCAAAAATGTCGTCCGATTCCCCTGTCGCTTCCAACGCTCGCCTCAGTCTTTGCATGTTTTGATCGAGTCGTCTGAGCAACACGTCCATCTCGGCCTTGACCTCGCTGTCAACCGATATTTCGTGTTCACCGACTACCGAGCCCGATTTGTCATATTCCCGCTCGTAGAGGATGTCTGCTGCCATGCCTCGCAGTTGGGCACATTCATTCATAATGAAAGTCACATGTCTACAGAAGACCTTCACAAACTCCTCTACAATTACACTACTTGTCCTTGCGTGTCGCGGCGGGTTCGACCCTCACGCCGATGCAAACCATGTCCCCGGCGGCATTGCGCGCAAAGACACGTCCATCCGCGAGAACGGGCACTGACCAGCATCGCCCTTCCAGAATCTGTGCTCGGCACAGCGGCTGGTATGCCTCACCGGTGGCCACGGCGACGAGGACTGTTCCTGATTCCGTCAGTGCGATCAGTTTTCCGTCCGCCAACGTCAGCGACCCCACGCCGGTGTCCGGGACCGTCCACCGCACTTCGCCGGTCTGCCAGTCGAGGCAGCGCAATTGCACGTTGTCAAACCCGTAGAGGCATCCCTGCCAAAGAACGCAGGTGCTGAGGTAAGTCCGCATCTTCTTGTTGCGCCAGACGGGGACCGGCTTTCCCGTGGAGATGTCAAAGAGGGCGCAGCCCATCCCGTGTCCGGTTGAGACAAACAACTTCCCCTCCGAGATGATGACATCGGACGCGTTCTGGTCCCAGGTCGTTTTCCAGGGGATCTTCCAGAGCACCTGGCCCGTCTCGACTTCAGCCGCCACAATCTCGTGTCCGCTGACAAAGGCAAAGCACGCCTTTGCCCCGATGTCGAAAAGCACCGGCGTAGAATACCCGGAAAAGCCGGGTCCGTTGTCCCAGAGCACCTTGCCGGTAAGTTTGTCCACCGCCAATCCGGCCGTGCCGATCGGGAGGATCAGTCGCTCGCCCGCCACCACCATGGAACCGGCAAAGCCCCACCACACGTGATAATCGTCCTTAGTGATGGGCGGCGGCTCAAACTTCTTTGACCAGATCACCCGGCCTGACCGTGTGTTCAGACAGAAGCAGTCACCGAATTTACTGATCGTGTAGACCCGGTCAGCATCAACCGTCGGGGTGGCGAGAGGGCCGCCTTCGTAGGCCTTCGGATCGAGTGAGCAAGGATAAGAATGCTTCCACACCTCCTTGCCGGTTTCGACGTCCAGACAGAAGACGGTGTCGGCGTTGTCGCGATTTCCCATCGAGTAAACTCGTCCCTTGGCTACCGCGCAGGACGAGAATCCCGTACCCAGGGAGGCTTTCCACAACACCTTGGGACCGTCGGCTGTCCACGCCCAGTTCAGCCCCGTCTCGGACGAGATCCCATTCCGGGCTGGTCCTCGCCAACCCGGCCAGTCATCGGCCGGCGCGCGGCCCGTAAGTGTGCCGGCGGTGACAAGTGAACAAGCAACGATCATTCTCAGAGTGCTGCGTTTCATGGTTGTTCTCGCAGTCATGGTGTTGGCTTCTTGTTCAAACGGTTAAGCGATGGATGACGCAGCAGGCAACCTGGCAGATGAAAGCGACGTGTCGTTTTCATCTGCGTTCTCGTTCTGCCCCAACGACCCTGGCCAGCCACGACCAAAGTCAGTTTGAGACAAAATATAGCCGAACTCAGCATCCCCGACTCGCGGATCGGTTAACCGGCCGGGTACGAGTAATTCCGGCGAGCACCGGCAAGTTCCCCGGACGCAACCCTCTTCGTAACAATCCTCTCTTCAAAAAGGTGACACCGCGATTGGCCCGGGACGCTCCAAACAAACATCTTGACATCATGCCATAGCAAGAGACACTTCCAGCATGGAACCATGGGCTGATGACTTTTTTCGCTGAACGAACTGGCCGAACCGGTGAACGTCGAGCCGCGCACCATCCGCAGCTATATCGAAAAAGGACTGCTGCCGGGTGCCGAGGCTCGTGGCCCGAAGTCCTTCTATACCAAGGAGCATCTGGATCGCCTGCGGGTGATCCAGATTCTTCGGCAGGCAGGACGCGACGCGACGCTGGAGGAGATTCGTCTCCTGCTGCAGCAGTTATCGGCCGACCAACTGGAAGGAATCGCGGAAGGCTATATCCAGGTCGGCGGACTGGTCCGATCACCGGACGTCAAACCGGCGACGGACGTTAAACCGGCGACGGATACGGCTGTGGACTACCTGCAGCGTTTGAAGTCCGAAGGCGGACGGTCGCGATCAGCGTCCGCGAAGAACTTGAACCGTCCCAGGGCCTCGCGGGAGTCCCGAGGGGCGCCGGTGTCGGAACTGGTCGATGCGCTACAGCGACTGGCGGGGACGCGGATTTCCGCGCCGGCCGCGCGAGGACAGGACTGGTACCGCATCGAGATCACTCCCGATGTGGAACTGCATATACGAGGCGAGTTCGGTGACGAGCAGAAACTCCAGTTCCGCCGCGTCGCCGACCTCCTGCGAGATCTGCTGACACGTAAAGGTTCGCCGACGGATTCGTCATAGCCTCAGGGCGAGTTGAGTCCACGGCAACGACTTTTCCGGCTGTTTCTTTTTTCCACAGGACGCACTGCGCTCGCGGTACGCGCCGAGCGAAGCCCGCAAGACACCTTCAACCTTGGGAGCAAGGCAATGAGCAACGACACGACCCAGTCCCTGCAGTTGACCCTTGGTTTTGATCGCTCGCTGGTCTCTCGGCGGCGACAATCGGTTCGATACCTGGTCGCGGACCTCACGGTCTCGGACGCACCGAAAGAGCAGGTGTCATCCGACACGCCGATGAACCTCTCGATCGTGATCGACGCGTCCGGTTCGATGACCGGCGCTCCGCTGGCATACGCCAAGTCAGCGGCACGCGGAGTGATCGAGCGTCTGCAGGATCA
>CAIPEB010000298.1 GCA_903863885.1 uncultured Planctomycetaceae bacterium
CGCTTCCGCTCATCCAACTGCCGTCTCATGCTCTAGCCTCCGAGTGCAAGTTGCCGCGTGCCGAAGTTGGCACGACCAACCCTACACCCGAAAACTGAGCCGCGCCGACTGCGCCAAGCATGGCAGTCGTGTACGCTTACTCAAAGCCACAAGGGCCAATGACACCGTTCTCCAGATGAGGCCGATAGGATGATCGAGAAAACGGAAAGCGAACCGCCGAGGAAGTCGAAAGTGTCCAGTAAATCCGACACACTTAAGCCCGAACCAGCGGATAAACTCGTAAGTGGTATTGAGTTGTGGGGCAGTAGTGGCGTCATTCGCCCGCGGGGGCGTAATCCGATTCGTTTGGCAACGACAACTTGACCGTTCATTGCAGGATGGTGCCCAATGAAAGATGTCCTTCTTCTTGTGGCTGGCGCGATCGTTTGCTTGCTTTTTACGGAGGCATGGAAGTGGCTGGGTCTTGACAAACGCTGTGACCGGTATGTTCGGCGTCTCACCGTCAAAGAGATTCCTGCAAAACGCCTGCAGGAGACATTCCTGCTTGGTCAGCGTGACACGCACACTTGCATCATTGACGGGAATGGCGTGTCAACCTTTAGGCCAGACAACATAGTATGCCGTTACGAAGACGCTTCCCTGGCCATTCCCGAAGAATTGAAGCAAGATGTTGAAATCGTCGCAACCGCCGAGGAACAGAAGAGATTGCAGTCACAACCTCACGCGTGGAATGGAAGAATGGTTCACATTCGTGCGTTCACGCCGAGCAGAGTCGAGAACACCGAAAAAAACCAACTGCTATTCGCGCTTCAAACAGCGCAATACTACCACTTCGTGGCTGCAAATGCGGCAATCCATAGGGAGTTCCAGCACGTTGGGTTTGCTTCCCCTACTCGCAAGCGTTTGATCGGGGAGTTCTCCAATTGGCGCACGGAAGTGCCACCAATGATCGTAAACGGATTCCCACTTAATTTGTTCATTCTGACGGATGACGACAATAAGTTGGTTTTCAGCCAGCGGTCGGGGGCTGTGGCAATCGCACCAAACGAGATTTCGTGCGCGGCAAACGAGAACATGCACCCAGACCATGATCGCATCGGTGATGGAGACCGCCTCGACGTGCCGACCCTAATTCGGCGGACGCTCGGTGAAGAAATTGGCTGGAAGGATCACGATTCAGTAGCCGAGACGTCCCTGTTGGCCTTCGCGATTCACACGGGTAGCGTTGCCTACGGGTTGTTTGGGTATTCGCGACTGCCGATTTCGTATTCGGAACTCCAACTCGTTTTTGCAATGTCTGCGCGAGATCGCCATGAAACGCGCACCTTGATTCCAGTTACGTTTGATATTCCAACAGTCTGTGGGTTCATTCACCACCAGAACCTCTACAACGGCATTGGGGCTGCCGCCGTGCTCGTGATGATCCATGGCGGAGGATATCGACTAACCGACATTGACCGTGAGTTCTTACGGCTACAACATCAATCGAACCAGTTGCCGACCTGAGTGTTGGAAAGAATCTGCGATTAGGCCCAGCGGTATGGCGGAGTCGAGTCGTCACGGCTCGACCGGTCATCATTCACACGCTACATCATCGCCGCCATCGGTTCCTCAGACATCAGGGCCGGCGCGCACTCTGCGGGCTCTTGGAAAAATAGGCAATTGCGCCATGGCGCTCAATAAGGTATACCGTCATCGTTGCGTTTCTTACCGACAGGGAGGGAGGAAAGACGAACGA
>CAIPEB010000299.1 GCA_903863885.1 uncultured Planctomycetaceae bacterium
ATCCGGCATCCGGCATCCGGCATCCGGCATCCGGCATCCGGCATCCGGCATCCGGCGTACGCGTTTTCATCCTGCGTGGCTGACGCTCTTAAGCAGCGCCGGCTCTGGATATATAATAGCGACCTGCTTCGACCTACGCTTCGTAGCGCGGCCTGGTGGCGCGGGTGGCTTGTCCACCCGTGTGGCGAATCTGCCGCGTTGCGCTGCAACACACCCTTGGGAGCACAGTCATGACGAATCGGGAAGAACGCCGCAGATTTCTCAAATCGGCCGGCGCGGCCGCGGCCGGTTTTGCACTTTTGCGTTGCCGGGGAAGCTGGGCGGCCGATCAGGCTAAGGGAGCGCCGAATGCCGAGAAGCTCGGATGGCGGCTTGGCTGCCAGGCCTACAGCTTTAACCAGTATTCTTTCTTCGAGGCTCTCGAAAAGAACGCTTCGCTCGGCCTCCGAGTCATCGAAGCTTACCCGGGCCAGAAACTCAGCAAGGAAAAGCCCGACGTCCAGATCATCGATTCGATGTCCGCCGACGCCCGCAAGGAAGTGAAGAAGCGGCTGGCCGATCTGGGGATCAAACTGGCCAACTACGGCGTCTGCGGCTTGTCGAAGGATGAAGCGCAGTGCCGCAAGGTCTTCGACTTTGCCAAGGACATGGGCATCGAGACGATTGTCTCCGAACCGGCGGAAGACTCGTTCGACACGGTCGAAAAACTGTGCGACGAATATCAGATCAACGTCGCGATCCACAATCATCCCAAGCCGTCGGTCTACTGGAACGCGGACAAGGTTCTGGAGGTCTGCAAGAACCGCAGCAAGAGAATCGGCTCCTGCTCCGACACCGGGCACTGGATGCGTTCAGGCTTGAATCCGCTTGAGCAACTCAAGAAGCTCGAGGGGCGTATCATCAGCTTCCACTTCAAGGACCTGAACAAGTACGGCGGGGACGCTCACGACGTTCCGTGGGGGACGGGCGAAGCCGACGTGAAGGCGCTGCTGGCAGAAATCAAACGCCAGGGCTTCAAGGGCGTCTTCTCGATCGAGTACGAATACAACTGGACTTCGTCAGTTCCCGAGATCGCCAAGTGCGTCGAGTACTTCGACAAGGTCGCGGCCGAACTGGCCGGTTGAACAAGTGGACGGGAGGAGCCGGAATCAACACGGGGGTTCGCCGTCGACACACCACGGTCGATGACAAAAACGCCCCGAGCGGATTTCGCTTCTCCCGTCCGTTTCTTGCAGCGCGTGATCGCGATACAGGCGGGCGTCTCTGGACAGGCGTGAAGCGTATCCGAGTCCAGGTGGGAAGACTCCCGCGGCAGTTTCCGAAAACAGGGCAGCCCATGAAACTTGAATTGCCGGAACGCATGAATGCCGCGCAGGTGTTCGTGGATTCGCACATCCCCGCGGGACGGGGCGAGAAGCCGGCGATATTATGCGGCGACCGCGTGGTCACGTATCAGCAGCTGTACGAAGACGTCAATCGCTTCGGGAATCTGCTGAAGTCGCTGGACGTGCGGATGGAGGAACGGGTTGCCACGCTGCTTCTGGACACGCCTGAATGGGCCGTGACGTTCTACGGCACGATGAAGACCGGGGCCGTCACGCTGCCGCTGAACACAAACCTCAAGAGTTCGGATTATCTCTACTATCTGGAAGACAGCCGCGCCACGGTGCTCGTCGCGCACGCTTCGCTATGGGAGCGGATCGCGGAAATCCGTCCCAAACTCAGATATCTGAAGGAGGTGATTCTCGTCGATGGCACGGCTCCCGGCTGCCTGTCGCTCGACGACGTCACGCGGCAGCAGTCCGCGGAGTTGGAAGCCGCCGATACGAGCAAGGACGACATGGCGTTCTGGATCTACAGTTCCGGGACGACCGGCGCGCCGAAGGGGGCCATCCACCTTCATCACGACATGATTGTCGAGGCCGACCTCTACGCGCGCGGCACGCTCGGAGTGCTGGAATCGGATGTCTCGTTTTCCGTCGCGAAGCTGTTCTTCGCCTTCGGCCTGGGCAACGGGCTCTATTTTCCGCTGCGAGTCGGCGGGACCACGGTGCTGTTGCCCGACCGCCCGACACCCGAAAAAGTCTTCGAGACCATCGATCGATATCAGCCGACCCTTTTCTACAGCGTGCCGACAAGCTACGTGCAGTTGCTGAATCATGCCGAGATCACGGGTCGCGAGTCGCTCGGCCGGGTTCGCATGTGCATTTCCGCCGGCGAAGCGCTCCCGAAGCATATCTTCGAGAAATGGCACGAGCGGTTCGGTTTTGAGATTCTCGACGGCATCGGCTCGACCGAAGTGCTGCACATTTACATTTCCAATCGCCCGGGCGCCGCAATGCCCGGCAGCACGGGGCAGTTGGTCGAGGGCTACGAGGCCAAGATCCTGGACGACAACGGAAACGAGTTGCCGCCCCGCCATGTCGGCACGCTGCACATCAAGGGAGACAGCGTCGCCTCGGCGTACTGGAACAAGCACGAGGAATCGAAGAACACGTTTTGCGGCCAGTGGGCCAACACCCGCGACAAATTCCTGCTCGACGACGACGGTTTCTTCTGGTACGCGGGCCGCACGGACGACATGTTCAAGGTCAGCGGTCAGGCCGTGTGGCCGACGGACGTCGAGGGCCTGCTGCACGGGCATCCGGCCGTGCTGGAGAGCGGCGTGGTCGGCGGCGTCGATCCGAGCGGTCTGGTCAAGCCGATCGCGTTCGTGGTGCTGAAGGATGCCTACAAGCCTTCGCCGCAGCTGGCCGGCGAAATCCAGGATTACGTCAAGTCGATCGCGCAACAGTACAAGTATCCTCGCGCGGTCGTGTTCATCGAAACTTTGCCCAAGACATCCACGGGCAAGATCAAGCGATACCAGCTTCGCGAACTCGTCGGCAAACTGACGCCGCTACATCCGAAAGAGGACCGAGCCCCAGACGAATCCTGAGCCGAAAGCCACGAGCAGCGAAAGTCCGCCGTCGCGCACAAGACCCGATCGGCGGGCCTCATCCAGCGCGATGGGCAGGGACGCCGAGGCGATGTTCCCGTAGTCCACGACGTTGACGTGGACTTTCTCGCGGGGAAAACCGGTTTGCGCCAGGATCGTCTCGAGCATTCGCAGATTGGCCTGATGCGGGATCAAGGCATCGAGGTCCTTCATCTCGTAGCCGTTGGCGGCGAGCGATTCGGCCATCGCACCGGACATGCGGGCCACGCCGTTCTCGAAAACGGTCTTGCCGTCCATCCGGAAATGGACTCGGCCTTCCGTGATATCCTCGGCCGTGATGTGTTCTCTGCGCCCCAGCCCGCTGCCCGGAGCCTCGGTGTACAGGGCCTTGGCCAATCGCCCGTCCGCGTGCAGGATCGTGGATTCAATTCCGCGTTTGGGATCGTCCGACCTGCCCACGACAACCGCTCCGGCGCCGTCGCCGAGCAGGATGGCGATGTTGCGGCCGTCATAGGAACCGTCGATGCGTTTGGACAGGATTTCGGCACAGACAATCAGGACATTTCTCGCCGTGCCGCACCGCACGAACTGGTCGGCGATGGAAATCCCGTAGATCAGGCCCGCGCACTGCTGCTTGATATCGATGACCGGGATATCCGTCAGTCCCAGTTTGGGCTGCAGAAAAAATGCGCAGCCCGGATCGGCGTGGTCGGGCGTGATCGTGTTCATGATGACCAGATCGATCTGGTCCATCGTAAGTCCGGCGTCGGCCACCGCGTTCCTGCCGGCAATCGCGCCGAGATCCGATGCTGAAAGCTCCGGGTCGGCATGGCGGCGACGCTCGACGCCCGTCCGCTTCACGATGAACTCGTTGGTCGTATCCATCATCTGCATCACGTCGGCATTCGTGACGACGCGCGGGGGCAGATAGTGGCCGGTTCCCAGAATGCGCGAGCGATACATGTCATAGCCCCCAGGATGCTCTTAATTAATAGTCCACCCGCATTGTCGCCTTTCGCTCCGCGAAAGGACGCTGTTTGATCGTCACGCACGGCGGAGAAAACGTGCTTTCGCGGAGCGAAAGCCGACTGCTCCGAACTGCGTCCCATTTCCCTCATCTTGGGTGCCGCGAAGCGGCATGAATGACTCCAAAGTTGCCTTCATGGTTTCTTCGCGAAAAGACGCGTGGATCACTTCACGACTTTAACCAATCGCCATCCGATCTCATCCGCTCCACCGTTGGACTACTCGACCGGCAGTCCTTCGTGCTTCAGCGACTGCTTGACGAGCAGCCCGCAGTTTTTCTGGAAGAAATCCACCGGCAACAGCGGCGTGCGCTGATGTGCCTCCCGTCCCAGTACCTCGGCGATCTCGCGCACGGTCTGGCCGGCCTTTGCGCCCGCCACGATTCGCTGGTGGTACTGCTGCGTCGCCTCACGCGCTCGGCTGAGGTAGTTGGCCACCTCGTCAGCGCCCGCGAAAACCGCATTGTGGCTCAGGCACAGAATCTCGGCTTTCAGGTCCGCAAGCCGCTCGATCGAGCGGACGTAGGCCGCATAGTCGAAGAAGTAGTTCGGCC
>CAIPEB010000300.1 GCA_903863885.1 uncultured Planctomycetaceae bacterium
CTATACTGGTTCGCGGGGTTATTCCGTTCATGTCGGCTTCTGACAGTCTCTGGGAGTTGGGCATCATGATTCGTGCGAGTGGCTTGGCGGCGGCGGGATTGTTGTTCTTGATGCAGGGCTTGGCCTGGTGCGCCGATGCGCCTCCGGCACCGGCAGAAAAGCCCGCGACGCCTGCGGCTCCCGCAACCGTCAAGGCAGTCGAGGAGTCGCTGCGCATCGAACTGAAGGTCGACGGGGTGCTCGAGGCGGTCAAGCCGGCCGAAGTGGTGCTGCGTCCCAAGGGCGGTGCGGCGCTGGTCGTCAAGAAGGCCGCGGCGCACGGCCAACGCGTCAAGAAAGGCGAGCCGGTGCTCTGGTTCGAAACCGAGAAGCTCGACGACCAGATCGTGGCCGCGCAGCAGGAGGTGAAGACGTTGCAGGGCAGCCTGCGCGACGCCGAAGCGGAGTTGAAAATGACCGAGACCACTTCGCGGCTTGATCTCCAGGCAGCGCAGAGAAGCAAGGATCAGGCTCAGGAGGAACTGGATTACTACGTGAAGGTCCGCGGGCCGAGAGCGCGCGAACTCGCGGAGAACTCCCTGAAGAACTCGCGGTTCAACCTGGAATACGCGGAGGAAGAGCTGAAGCAGCTCGAGCAGATGTACAAGGCCGATGATCTGACTGAACAGACCGAGGAGATTATTCTCAAACGCACTCAGCGCTCGGTCGAACAGGCCAAGGTCGCGCTCAAGAGCGCAGAGATCGCCCACGACCGCGCGCTGAATCACGATTTTCCCGAAGATCTGCGCCAGTTGAAGGAGGCTGCCCAGCGGGCGGCGCTCGCATGGAATCGGGCACAGGTCAGCATTCCCACAGCGCTGGAAAAGAAACGGGCGGACGTCGAGAAGCTGCGCCGGGACCAGAAGCAGGCAGCGGAGAAACTGGGTGACTTGAAACGCGATCTGGCGCGCATGACCGTTGCCGCTCCCTGCGACGGAACCGTCTATTACGGAGCCGGCACCCGCGGCCGATGGCAGGATGCGGTAAAGCTCGCCGAACGCCTGCAGCCCGGCGCAACGCTGCTGCCCAACCAGCCGGCCATGACCATCGTGCCCGCACGGCCGCTCCAGGTCCGCATCGACGTTGCGGAGAAAGATCTGTCTCTGGTGCGAGTCGGACAGCCCGCCGTCGTCGCGCTGACCGCCATGCCGCAGACGAAGCTCGACGCGAAGGTCTCCCGCCTCTCGTCGATACCGGTCGCGCCGGGGGTGTTCGATTGTCAGCTCAGTTTGAAAGACCAGCCTGCGGACTCTCGCATCGTGGCCGGCATGGTCTGTTCGGTGACCGCGATTGCCTATGACAAGCCCAAAGCCGTCGTGGTGCCGGTCGCGGTCGTTTTTTCCGAAGACGGCAAAGACTATGTCTACGTCGTCCAGCCCGAAGGCAAGTCCGAAAGACGAGCTGTTGTGATCGGTAAACGCACGGCGGACAAGGCCGAGGTGCTGCGCGGCCTGAAAGCCGGCGAAGAGATCTACCCGCAGAAGCCGGCGGAGTCGCAGCCATGACGCGATGGATCGCCTTGATCGTGGGCCTCCTGATCGCAGCGGCCGTGCCCGTGACGGCGCCGGCGGCAGATGATGCGCCGAGCGGCGAAGCACCTGCCGGGCAGCAACGGTCGCGAGTCCCGCTGCCCGAATTCCTCAAGGTTCCGAAACTGCAGCCGGTTCCCTTCCCGGAGGCAGGCCAGTTCCGGTCGGCGATCGATCGGGGCGTGGCCTTTCTGCTGAGCGACCAGAATCGCAACGGTTCGTGGGGCACTGCCGAGCGGACGAAGGACCTGAACATCATGGCTCCCGTTCCCGGAGCCCACCATGCGTTTCGCATGGGCACCACCGCGTTGTGCCTGTCGGCGCTGCTCGAACTGGAACCGTACCGTGCGGATGTCTCGCCCGCCATCGATCGCTGCGAGCAGTTTGTTTTCGAGTCGCTTCCGCAATTGCGGCGCGCCGACGAAACGGCTCTGTACAACATGTGGGGCCACGGCTACGGGATTCAGGCACTCGTCCGGATGTACCGGCGCAATGAAGATCCGGCGCGCCGGGAAAAGATCGGGAACCTGATCCGCATGCAGTACGATTACCTCGGCCGCTACGAGTCGGTGGACGGCGGCTGGGGATACTACGACTTCGACATACACGCGAAGCAACCCGCCACGAAGACCGTCAGCTTCGGTTCGGCCGCGGTGCTCGTGGCGATGCGCGAGGCCCGCGATATCGGCTTCGAACCGCCCGAGCGTCTCGTGCGGCGCGCGATCGATTCGCTGCACCGGCAGCAGAAGCCGGATTTTTCGTATCTCTACGGCGAGTATCTGCGGTTCAAACCGATGCTCGGAGTGAACCGCCCCGGCGGAAGTCTCGGCCGTTCGCAGGCCTGCAACCTCGCGCTCCGGCTGTGGGATCAGCCCGAGATCACCGATGAAGTCATGACGGCCTGGCTGGACCGCCTGTTCTCGCGAAACGGTTGGCTCGATATCGGCCGCAAGAAGCCGATCCCGCACGAATCCTGGTTTCAAGTGGCGGGCTATTTCTACTATTTCGGTCACTACTACGCGGCGTTGTCCATCGAGCAGCTGCCGCCCGCAAAGCGAGGCGAATATCAGGCGCATCTCGCGTCGATACTCGTCAGGCTGCAGGAAAAAGACGGCTCGTGGTGGGATTATCCGCTGTACAACTACCACCAGCAGTACGGAACCGGGTTCGTATTGATGTCTTTGCTGCGATGTCTGCCCGCCGACAGTCCTGTGCTGAAGACGTCCGATTCATCGACGGAAAGTCAGTGATCAACGGGGCCGAGCGATGAACGGCCGTGTGGCGACCGCACCGGGAAGGGATGCTCGAGATGAACAGGAAGCAGCGGATGGTCCGTGTCGAATTGATGCGAGCCTTGCAGTGCGCCGCGGCGCTGAGCGCACTCGCGATTGCAGCCGATTGCGGCGCGGCGGATGACGCAGCGCCGTCTCGGCCCAACATCGTGGTTTTTATCACGGATGATCAGGGGCAGCCGGAATGCGCGCCCTTCGGCAGCCGCGATTTTCCCACGCCGAATATGCAGCGGCTTGCCGATGCGGGGCTGGCTTTCACGCGGGCCTATGTCGCTTCGCCCACGTGCGCGCCGAGCCGCGGCGCGCTGCTGACCGGTCTGATGCCCGCGCGCAACGGCGCCGAGCCCAACCACAGCAGGCCTCGATCCGCCTTGAAGAAATGGCCTGCCTGGTTCAAGGAACTGGGCTACAAGGTCGTGGCTTTCGGCAAGGTGGCACACTACGGTCAGGCGGCGGACTACGGATTCGACCAATTCGCTTATGACGGATTCCACGAGGACGTGTGCGTGCAGGCGGCCGTGGATTTTCTGCAGAAGCGTTCCGCCGACGATCGGCAGCCGCTGTGTCTGATGGTCGGCACGAACTGGCCCCATGTGCCTTGGCCGGAGGCGAGCGACGGGCTCGATCCGGCCCGGCTTTCGCTGCCGGCCGGAAGCATCGACACGCCTCTGACTCGCCAATGGCGTGCGCGTTTCGGGGCGGCAGTCGGCAAGGCCGACGATGATCTGGGCAGGATCTACGACACGGCCCGCAGCGTGCTTGGAGACCAGACGTTGTTCCTGTTCTCGAGTGACAACGGCACTCAGTGGCCCTTTGCCAAATGGAACTGTTACGAGGCCGGAATTCGCGTGCCGTTGATCGTGGCCTGGCCGGGAGTGGTCAAGCCGGGGACTCGCACGGACGCCATGGTCAGTTGGGTGGACATACTGCCGACACTCGTCGAGGCCGCCGGCGGCAGCGCGCCGGGCGGTTTGGACGGCCGATCGTTCCTGCCGGTGCTCAAGAGCCGGAGTGCCGATCATCGCGACCGCATCTTTGCGACACACAGCGGCGACGGACGCTGGAACATCTATCCGATTCGCAGCGTCCGCGACGATCGGTGGAAGTTCATCCGGAATCTGCATCCCGAGTACGCCTTCACCACGCACATCGACCTGCCCGGAGTGCTCGGCCAGCGGACTTTCTTTTCCACGTGGGAAGCTGCCGCCGGAAAGGATGACAAAGCCGCGGCCATTGTCCGCCGCTACCATGCGCGTCCCGCCGAGGAACTCTATGACCTGCACAACGATCCCGACGAACAGCACAATCTGGCGGGTGATCCGGCTTGCGCGGACCAGTTGAAGCGTTTGCGGGATGAACTGGATGCATGGATGCGAGAGCAGGGGGACAGGCAGAAGGTCTTCGCGGAACCGCGGCTGCTGAGCGACGAACGGAGCTTCGGCCCCGATGCGCCATCGGGAGCGCCGCAGCGCGAAGGAAAGACGCAGCCCAAGAAGAAACCGCAGTGAGCGCGGGCCGCGGCCATCGTCGCATCTGCCGGTATTACCGCGGTCCGGTCCGGGTGTTCGCGGAGTTCGTTCGTGCGTCGGCGTGACGGACCGGCGAGTTGTCGAACTGAATATCCGTCGGGTCCACAAGACCTGAATCGTCGGACGTGGAATTGTCGGGTTCGTCGTCCGAGACGCTGAACGCCTTCAATCGTCCGATGACGTGGCCGCCCAGCGCGCCGGCCAGTGACGCGGGTACCTCGCCGCACCAGGGCGAAACGGCCGAGCCCACGTAGGTGCCGTAAGCCGGGTAAAGTATGCAGTACCCTTCGCGCAGGTCTTCGGCCGAGCCTCGATCCTTGAGGTAGCTCAGCGCATCGCTCGAGGCAATCGCCTCCTGCCACAGGTCCACGCCGGGGATCAGGCCGACCGCGGCGTAGGTTCCCTTCCACGTCCTGTGTGCGAAGTCCTTCGCGTGGCCGGCCTCATGAAACGCGACGGGCGGCGCGTCCGAGTAAAGACTGATCGTGTTCGTGTACGGGTTGTAGTTGTCGCCTCCGAAGATGCGCCCGGGCAGAATCGTGTAGTCGAGCAGGGAGACCGTTCCGAGCGTATACCGCAGGGGCCAGCCGACAGACCGGTTGCGAACGAGTCGCCGCCACTCGCCGCACGGGTCGTACTGATTCAGCCGCACCTTGACCTTGTCCAATTCGTTTTCCGCGAGGTACGCCTCGAGACGATCGGCGGTCTCCTGAGAAATGTGGTGATTGTCGATTCGCCGGTCCCACAGGATGATCTTGCCGGGAATGCCCACGACCCATCCGATCCCGTCAATGATACGACGCGGCTTTCCGCTTTCGATCTGGGATTCACCCTCGCGCAGGATCGCATCGTCGGCGGTCACGAGCGTGTCCGCGCGGTAGCGGTAGGGCACGGTCGCGCAGCCGCCGCTTGTCAGTGCAAGCAGCAGAATTCCAGCGAATTGCCAGGCAGTTGTCGAAGTGCGCATTCGGGGCAGATTTCTACGCGCACTCGACGGATTGTACAAGATCAAAGCAGCGTCTTGCGTAAAGCTCCGCAAGATGGACAGCCCCGGGGCTGCGGTGGCAGCGCACGGGCCTGTTCGGCGTCCGCCTGCCGGAGGTTGCTGCACGCATGCAGACGCGTGATAATTGCCGCGTCCGGCCAGCGATAGCATTTACTCGCCGGATGCGAAAATTGTCGTCCGAAACTGTGCACCGGGCAGCTTTCCGCCGGCAGACTGCGCCCGCCAGACGATGGACTCGAGCGAGCAAGTGCCGAATCAGTTCCGAACTTCCCGCGGTGTTCGCAAATCATCGGGGCGATCCCATGAGAGTCAGTCTACTGTTCTGTTTCGCGTTGTCCTTATCGAGTGTGTCGTCGGCAGAGGTTCCCAACTTCGTCATTATCAATATCGATGATCTGGGGTATGCCGACATTGGGCCGTTTGGCTCGACGTTGAATCGCACGCCGAATCTCGACCGCATGGCGAAGGAGGGACGCAGGCTCACCTGCTTCTACGCAGCCCCGGTGTGTTCGCCGTCACGCTCGTCACTGATGACAGGCTGCTATCCCAAACGAGTGCTGCCGATCCCGAACGTCCTGTTTCCCGCATCGGCCGTCGGCTTGAATCCCGATGAATCCACGGTGGCGGAACTATTGAAATCGGCGGGCTACAACACAGGTTGCATCGGCAAGTGGCATCTCGGTGACCAGCCGCCTTTCCTCCCGACCCGTCAGGGATTTGACTACTATCTTGGTCTGCCGTATTCCAACGACATGGGGACAGCGGAGGATGGCGCGAAGAGCAGTCTTGGCGAGAGCCCGGCCGGTAGTCCGAAAAAGCCGCCTGCCAAAGTGAAAAAAGGTCCTGCCAAAGCGGCCTCGCCGAAGAAAGCGGCTGTCGCGGAAACGGGACTGACCGGAGCGGATCAGCCGCCGCTGCCGCTGCTCGAAAACGAAAAGGTCATTGCGCGGGTCAGGCAGGGTGAGCAGGCCGGCATCGTCGAACGGTACACGGCGGCCGCCGAGAAGTTCCTCGAAGCGAATCACGGCAAGCCGTTCTTCCTTTACCTCGCGCACACGGCGGTCCACTTTCCTCTTTATCCGGGCAGAGAATTTCAGCACAAATCAACAAACGGCCTCTATGGCGACTGGGTAGAGGAAGTTGACTGGAGCGTCGGACGAGTGTTCGACAAGCTGCGTGAACTGCACCTGGACGGGAACACGTTCGTGCTTTTCACCTCCGACAACGGCGGCACGCCCCGCTCGGTCAACAGGCCTCTGCGCGGATTTAAAGGCAGCACCTGGGAGGGCGGGATGCGGGTTCCGACGATCGCATGGTGGCCGGGCAAGATCCCCGCCGGCACTTCGTGCGATGCGGTTTCGGGAATGATGGACGTGTTGCCCACGCTGGTGAAACTGGCGGGCGGCACACTGCCGGCCGACCGCAAGATCGACGGCGGCGATCTGTGGCCGCTGCTCACCGATCAGCCCGACGCAAAGCCGCTCCATGAGGTCTTCTATTTCTATCGAGGATTGCAGCTTGAAGCGGTGCGCAGCGGGCCGTGGAAACTGCATCTGGCGCAGGGCGAGTTGTATCAATTGGAAAAGGACGTCGCCGAATCCGAGAATGTGGCTGGTTCCCACGCCGATGTGGTCGCGAAACTGCGCGAGTTGGCGGCTGACGCGGACAAGGATCTGGGCGTGACGGGAGTCGGGCCGGGGTGCCGGCCGCTGGGACGCGTGCCTTCTCCCCGACCGCTGATCGATCGTGACGGGACGGTGCGCGACGGCTTCGCCGCGCCGAGTCCATGACGGCGGTTGGGCTGTCTCGTGCGGCTACTTTGCGGTAATCGCAAAATCGAGCACGGCGAAACCGTCAATCTCGAAATGTTCGACGGTCAGCTCAATGACCTTGTCGGATGCCAAGTTGAGCTCGCCCTCGTTGGTTGTCGGGCCGTGCCAGGTCCAGTTGTCGACAACGGTCCGGCCGTCGGCGACGACGCGCACTCCGTCATCACTCAGCATGGAGATCTTCCACGTGCCCTTGGACAGCGGCAATCGCGTGCGGGCGATCATTCCAAAATGGTCTGAACCGAACGCGGCGGAAGTGATCGCGGAAGCAATGTCGATGTCGCCGGGGCCTCGCATGCCGTAGCGGAAGCTCAGTTGATCGGCGTTTGTCTTGACGGCGGTCGGGCCTTCGGCCAGTTTGCGATAGTCGTCAAGCCGTTCGCGAGGATCGATTTCCTTGGGCCATTTGAAGAATGTCACATCCCATCGAGCGGCCAGCAGCGAGCCGGAGAGTTCTGCCAGTCCGGATTTGCCTCGCAGCACTTTGAGTTTGTATGCGTGCAACCCGTCTTCGAGAGCGCTCACCGTGATTCGGCACGCGTCAGCGCTTCCCGGCAGCGGCTCGACCACGCCCTGAACGTGCTGGCCGGCGACTTCGATGCCCACTTCGGCGACCGGCACTTTGTGCACTTCATAAGTGACGGTTCGGCCTCTGGAGCTGGTCTGGCGAACAAGCGGCGACTCGTGATCCCAAGGGCCCCATTCGGTCATGATGATATTTCGGCGACCCTGCAGGCTGGCACGCGCGCCGACGGGACGATTGTCGCCGAGGACTATGTACGCCGGAATCTCGAACGGCGCGACCGACAACTGGTCGTTGCGAGTTGCTTTGTATCCCCCTTCGCAGATCATCTCTCGCTTGACGTTTTGCAGAGTATTGGCGGCGAGCGTCGCGTCGCCCGGACCGCGGAAGTGAAATGCCAGATCGTCTCGGTCAAACGTGTTGCCGGCAATGACGGAGCCGACCGATGCATAGCCGTTGGCCTGTGCCCAACGCTTCTTTTCAAAGTCGGCGTTGGTCCCTCCCCAGAGATGCACTCCGCATTTGTTCCGGGTGAACGTGTTCCGCAGGATCTGGTTGTCGCCTCCGTGGTCGATATTGACCCCGCCCCGTTCAAGTCCGTACCCCATCTCGCCGTTGCCTTCGAACTGGTTGCCCGCGATCAGCGTCTCGCGCGAGTACCCGGCCCAGATGCCGCAGATCGCGTTTTCGACAATGCGGTTGGCCAGGTACCGATTGCCGAACGAAAACGTGTTCTCGATGCCGTGTGCCGCGGCGTACGAGAAATCGTTGGCGACGAGCAGGTTGTCCGAATTGCCGCGGCGCTTGTACCAGTCCACCGGATGTTCGCCGGTTTCCGCGATTGCTTCGCGCCCCGCAAAACCGAAGAAGCCGTCCCCGCCGTGTGTGGCGGAGTTCTCGGCAAATACGTTTTCGCAGTTCTGCTCGAACGCGAAGATTCCCGCCGAATCCTGGCCTCGGTTGTACACTCCATGGCTGTATCCCCGCACGCAGAAGTCCATTGCGTTTCGGCTGATGGTGTTTCGCGTGCATCGCCAGAGTGCCAGGCCCCAGCCCGAATTGAAGGAGAAATCGTTGTCGTAAATGGAGGACTGTGTGATGCGGTCCAGGCACAGTGCGTTCTGACCGTGCCGGACTCTGCAATTGCGAACGGTGACCTGCGCAGCTTCTTCGATGTAGAAGGCCGCGCCGTAATTCGTCAGCCATTCGTGCCTGTCGTTGTTGTGGCCGAACAGCCAGTCGCCGCCGTCCTCCGCCAGCGGTGTGGACTTCAGACGGGCGCGGCGGTTATCCGATGCGTCGATGCCGTGCAGCACGAGGCCATCGGCCTTCGTTGCCCAGAGCCCGCAGCGGAAGCCGCTGATCCGCGCGCCGCGGATGGTGACATGCGTCTGGCCGTGGATACGGATTCCGCAGCCCGCATACGTGTTTGGGGCAGCATCGCGAGGGGCACCGCGCAGTTGTGATCCCTCGGAGAATTCAATCTCGATGTTGGAAGCCACCACTTGCAGGACGCCGTTATCGTCCGTGTCACAGACGACTGTGTCCGGCGCGATGACGATCCGGCACGATCGGGTGATCTGTGTGTTGTCGGTCGAGACCCGGACAACCGGCAGGCTTGAAGTGTCTGGAGCGGCTTCCGCAATCCAGGCTGGAACAATCAGGCACGGGATGAGCATCGCAGCGGACAGTGGCATCTTCTTCTCACAGCGACTTGTGGGCGATAGAGCGAGGGAGTCGTGGCAGCCGCAGCAGAACCGGAAGCGGGTGGCGTCGTCTGCCGAGTTTTGCCAGACAAGTCTACTACGATCCGAGTGGCGATCGCCATCTGGCAACGCCGGATCGCCTCGATCCTCAAGGATGAAGCAGCGGCGGCAAGTCGGTCTGACGAGAGGTCCGTTCGCAGAGTTCGGCCGTCACCATGCCCTCGTTCAAGCGCGTTCACACGCTGCGGTACGCGGCGGTGCAACTCGGACGGCAAGCGAATCGGCCGTTCAAACGGGCCGCGCTGCCCGTTCGGGGGGGCAAGAAACGAAAAAAGCCCCACAAAATGGGGCTTCTTGCAGTTTTCAGCAAAAGCGAGGGCGACGGGACTCGAACCCGCAACCACTGGATCGACAGTCCAGTACTCTAACCAATTGAGCTACGCCCCCCTGGCTTGTGCACGAATTATACATCACGGCTGATTGCTCGCAAGTGCGTCTTTTCACGCTCGGGAATACCCCGGCTCGGCACCTCGCCGGCGAGGGACGGGTCGTGCGTCTTGTGCCGACCAAAGCACCCCTCGGGATGGCAGCCGCCCGCCCGTCGGAGGCATGGCCGGAGGGAAAATCGTCGGAAAACGCGTGCTGTCCAAGGGGCAGGCTTCGGCCCGCAGTCCCCGGATCTCGCACGCACCGGCTGGCTTCTAGAGCAGGTGCTCGTTGATCTCGAAACCAAGTGCTTTGACCCGGCGCCGATCCTGCTCGGCCAGATCGGGTTTTCCCGCCCGATCGTAGGCCAGGGAACGATGATAGCGGATTACCGCGACGGACTGGGCGAATTTTCTCAGATTCAGCTCGAACTGGCGCGGGTCGATGGTTCCAAGGCGGTCGGCGTCGACCTGTTTGGACAGCTTCTCGTACTCCTCCTCCGTCATGCGGACGGCCTTGTCGAGATCGGCCAGGCTTCCGGTGATGTCGCCCTGTTGATACCGGATAAATCCGCGGGTATCGAGCATCGCCCCGTTCTCGCCCTCCCGCTGCAGAGCTTCCTCGATGTCAGCCGCGGCCAGGTCCAGGTCCTGCTTGGCCAGTGCTCGGGCGTAGGCGCGGCCATTGAGCGCAGCGCCCAGCGACAGGCCGAAGTTGCTTTGGGCAACCGATACCAGACGATCCCAATCGCGAATCGCATCGCGGTGACGCGACAAGTGTTGGTATATCTGGCTCCGAAGTTCCAGAATGGAAGTGTGGTCCGGAGAGAGTTGCAGGGCTTTGTCCGCGTCCTTCAAAGCGGCGGCGTATTGCTGGTTTTCCAGACGCCATGCCGCGCGTTCGGCCAACAGATCTTCATTATTGGGATATTCCTCGATCAATCGGTCGAGGCTGCTGATCGCCGCGTCGAGATCGCCGTTGACGTGCCGTTCGATCGCCGCGGCAAGATGCCAGCGGATGATCTCGCGCGGCAGTTCGACATAGGCGATCGGGCCGACAACGAGTGCGACCATGAGCGCAATGAAAAAAACGGTGGCGAATCTCTGCCAAAACATGATGCGCCGCCATCGTTTGCGCGCGTCACCGCCGGTCGGCAGATTCCCCAGTGCCGTGTAAGCTTCGCGAAGGTCCATACGTGAATTCTCTTTTGTCTCGCCGGCTCGTGTCGGCGGCTGACCGGAGTCGGCCAGCGGAAGTCTCATGACTGACTCTAACTGGCAAGCTCAAAATGGACAACGGCGACACGCTCCGCAGGGCGGAGATGGGGTTCCCTGATGGAGCTTGAGTTCCCGACCCTTGCAAAGAACTCCGATGTTCGCCATGCTACGCGATCGAACTCGGCTGATCGATCGCACGCCGCAAAATGTCGCATCCCTCGATCTGGGAATCATTTCGATAAGGAGGACCTCCATGCCGCTCTTTGAGGTAGAGACGGACGGGCACATCATCATCACCTGGGCTGGCGATGAGCAGGCAGCTCACCGTGTCGTCACAGAAGCCTATCCTCATGATTCCGTCATCCGTTTGACTCGCCGCCCCCGTGATACGTGGGTTATCTCTAAAGGGGCTCTGGGCATTCGAGGCAAGACGGATCCCTGTGGCGTAGCACGCGACTGCCTGTCCAAGGCACATGGCGATAAAGTGCACGCGATTCGGCTTTACATGCACGAGACGGGAACGGACCTCGAACGCGCTCGAAAGGTAATCGAATCCAACATGGTGATGGGGTGGTAACCCCGCACTGAGGGTGCGCGACACGCACGTTCCGCATCCGCCAGAGTTCGCTCCGCAGCAACAAAAAAACCGGCTGTTTCCAGCCGGTTTCTTTCTCTGTTGTCGATTTGACGGTTCTTTGCCGGATCAGCCCATGCGCCGACGGAGCCGATCAGGTTGACGACCTCACTGGGTCGACGGATACGAATAGCCGCCGTAGGGAGACGAGGGGGCCGTCGTGGGGTAACCGCCGACCGCCGGGCTGCTGTACCCGGTCGATGGGTACTGGCTCGTTGCCGAGCCATAAGGACTTCCCGTCGACGGATACGGCGAGTTGCCGGCTGCCGACGTGGGCATTCCCGCTCCGGAAGGAGTCGTCCCATACGCACCGGAGTTGCGTGATGTGCTGCCCGGGGCGTAGCTGTTTCCTCGCGTGTTCAGGCCCGCGCTTCCCGCTGCGGGCGTCGTGCTGTAAGGGTTAGTGCTCTGAGCCGGTGCGCCCCACGCTGGGTTGCCCGTCGCGCCCCCGTCACGTCCAAGACCGGCCGACGGACTGCTCGGCAGAGCTGCGCCGTAGGCGGCCGGGGCAACCTGCGAACCCATCGAGCCGCTGGAATTCCACGACTGAGGAGCGGCCGTTGCACCGTACGGGCTGGAGGGTGCCAATGGGGCCGGTGTTCCGCCCACCGCGTTTCGCGTATCCGCGGAGCGGATTCCGCCTGTTGCAGGCGTCGAGTAGGGCGACTGATATCCGCCGTTGGCGGTCCCGCCCATCGATCCCATGTTGTTGCCGGTTGCGCCGGCATAGGTACCCGAGGAAGGTGCCATGCCTCCCGAATTCTGTCCCGTGCCGTAAGGTCCGGTGTAGTAGCCGCTTCCCGACGGGCCACCGTTGGCGCCTGCGTAGGAATTCGAGGGACCTGAACTGCCGCCCAGCGGCATGCCCTGTGGGCCGGCACCCGTCGTCATCGCTGGACTAGGCAGCGAAGTGCTCGACGGCTTCTGTGGTGTTGTGGTTGCCAGTGTGCTCATGGATGGTTTCTTTTTCCCCCAACTGAGCCAATCCATGCTTGGCGCGCTGATGCCGCTCTTGCAGCCGGGCGTCACAGACACGAGACCGACGACAGCCATACCTGCCAACCAGTGCCGCAGTGAACGTGTTCGCATACTCTTTTGACCTTTGTGTAACTGAGTGGTGAAAAGAGGTGATCGGCGGCTGAGAGGAGACCAGTTCATCCCCCGTCGGCGTCCTCTTCCCTGAGAACCCTCAATTCGCGCCATCTGAATTGGAACGACGGAATCTTTGCACCGGAATTTTCGGCAACCGGTAGCCGTCTTAATCAGCAAAATCGGAAAAGTTTACCAAGTCGCCTCTGTCGCGGCGGATTCTGCTGCCAAAAGGCGGCGGATGATATGTATGCCGCCGAAGTGATGTCAACAGCAATTGGTAGTCGGTTGCCGGATGCCCACTAGCGAACCATGGGCCCCGACGAGCGATGACTGGGGCAATCGGGGGGGAAACGAAAAAAAGGCGGAGGCCGTCTAACGGTCGCCGCCTTTCAATGGTCACTCAGGTGAAATCCCGGCCGCAGATGCTGTTTCGTGAGCCGTTTAACGCTTTGGCAATCAGCTTGCCTACTTCTTTGCTTCGTGATAGCGGCGAGCAACTTCGTCCAAGTTGATCACGTTCCAGAACGCGGAGACATAGTCGGGGCGACGATTCTGGTACTTCAAATAATAGGCATGTTCCCAGACGTCCAGACCAAGAATCGGAGTGCCGGACAGACCCGCCACGGCCTCGCCCATCAGGGGACTGTCCTGGTTGGCAGTGGAGCCAACGGCCAGTTTACCGTTCTTGACCACCAGCCAGGCCCAGCCACTTCCGAAGCGATTGGCCGCGGCGGTGTTGAAGGCCTCGCGAAACTTGTCCAGCCCGCCCAGATCGCTTTCGATGGCCGATGCGAGTTCCCCGCCGGGCGAGCCACCGCCATTCGGTTTCATCACCGTCCAAAACAGCGAGTGATTGGCGTGACCGCCTCCATGATTGCGGACGACCGTCCGCTTGTCTTCGGGGACTGAGGCCAGTCCCGTAATCAGATCCTCGACCGACTTCTGCTCGAAATCGGTGCCGGCGATCGCGGCATTCACCTTGTCGATGTAAGCCTGATGGTGTTTGCCATGGTGGATTTCCATGGTGCGGGCGTCGATGTGCGGTTCCAGAGCGTCAAATGCGTAGGGGAGTTTCGGGAGTTGGTATGCCATAGTTGTCTCCGTTTCGAATTGAGGGCAGTGTCTCATTAACGACACTGTCTTTATTCTGAGGGGATAGACGGCGGACCAGGGACAGGCTGAAAATTTCGCGGGCCTGAGTCTGGAGTCCGGAGTCCGGAGTCCGGAGTCTGGAGAAAGGCAGATATCTATTCCACTACCGACTACCGACCACCGACTACCGACTACCGGCATCCTGCATCCTGCATCGTATCTTCGTGCTGAGTGGCGAAGCCCGTGAGTCGGTCCTTGTTTGCCAGTGCCCTATGAAGTAAAAGTCGGCTTGCGTGATGCGGGGACTGGCCGGACTGGACGGCCGCTCCCGGTCATCCGCGCGAACCCGAGCGAGTCCTGTGCGATGAGATTCATACAGTATCAATCCGAAGCGGGACCCCGCCTCGCGGCTCGCCGCGACGGCCGGTATGTCGACCTGCAGGCCGTGGATCCTCGGATCCCCACCGACTTGAGGAAGTTGCTGGAAATGGGGGAGGAGGGGGGGAACCGGGCCCGCGCTGCGGTGGACCGAGGTCCACCGATGCAGGAAACGCCCGCCCGCATACTTGCTCCGATACTGCAGCCGGAAAAGGTCATCTGCATCGGTTTGAATTATGCGGACCATGCGGCTGAATCCGGGCTCGCGCTCCCGACCGAACCCGTGGTGTTCTGCAAATTCCCGACTGCCATCTCGGGACACGAAGCGCCCATCGCACTTCCGGCGGTCAGCTCCAAGGTTGACTATGAAGCCGAACTGGTCATTGTGATCGGTCGCGGAGGGCGCCATATTCCGCTGGAACAGGCGCGCGAGCACATTGCCGGCTACACCTGCGGACATGACGTGTCGGCCCGCGATTGGCAACTGGAGAAATCCGGCGGCCAATGGCTGTTGGGGAAGACCTTCGACGGATTTGCGCCGATCGGGCCGGAACTCGTAACGCCAGACGAGTTGGGCGATGCCGGGCAGTTGGATATTTGCCTGCGTCTGAACGGCCAGACGATGCAGAACTCCAATACGCGGCAACTGATCTTCCCGATCGAGCGGTTGATCTCCTATATCTCGACGGTCTGCACTCTGCGGTGCGGCGATTTGATCTTCACCGGCACTCCGCCGGGAGTTGGTGCGGCACGCAAACCGCCCGTATTCCTGCGTCCCGGCGATGTGGTCGAAGTGGAAATCCAGAACCTCGGGGTTCTGCGTAATTCGGTAATTGCCGAGCCCTGAAACTGCATTCTGGTTGTGGGAGTTGGGCCCGTTCAAGGCACCCATTCCTCACTCGCTGAAGACATAATTCCGGCAAGGCAAATCCCCCCGATCGGGTCAGCCTCGGACTTTTGGAGATGTCGAGGCAGACGTCTGTACCGCAAAGGGCGATTGCGCCGATCGTGTCTTTAGTGACAAGGCTGCTCAAGCCGATTCTCTGACAATCGGTGTCCTTCGACCCGCGAGGCGCCACGACTCGCGAGCCGAACGGGATCGTCTCTCCTGCTAGCAGAAATGTGGGTGCCATGTCGTTTCGACGGACCGGACACAGCGACGATCGCCGTCGCCGCGTACTGAGGGATGAACTGCTGTCGCCGGCCGAGGATGGCGACGACGCGGACGCGAAGGAAGCAACTTCGCGCAAGCGAGGCAAGGCGGCGACCGGAAATGGCAGGAGTTATTCGACGGCCGCACTGGCAAATCGACAGCCGCCGGTCACCTCTCTGATCGTGACGGGCCGTCTCTCCCTGTGCCTGCTGTTCCTGCTGGGGCTGGCGGTCATTGTCGTGTTGGAGGCGTTGTATTCGCAGGTCTTTTGCATCGTGTCGCCTGAGCGTCGAACGGCGCTGGCGGCCTTGGATGTCGAGAGCCGAGGAAGCCTCGCAGCCTGGTATGGTTCGCTGCTGCTGGCGGCAGCTGCCGGGTTTTCCGTGATGGTGTATGCGATACGGCGTCATCGTTTGGACGACTACCGCGCGCGATACCGTGTCTGGCTGTGGGCGGCGTGCATCTTCCTTGCCGGCAGCGCCGAGGTAGCGACTCGGCTCGACGCGGGACTTGCGCAGTTGGCCGTCAACTGGCAGGGCGAGCGGTTGCGTTTCGAACACCCGGTCTGGTGTTTGATCATTGCTTCCGTGGCGTTCGGCCTGCCCGCTGTGCGGCTGATTGTGGAAATGCGGCGGAGCGCCCTGGCCATGGCGGGAGCGTTTTTCACCGTGGCCGCCTATGTCACTGCCGTGTGCCTCAGGCTTGCCGTGCTGCCTGCGCCTCCGCGGCTTGCAGCGCCGATGGTCGAGTCGTTCTGCGTTCTGGTCGGTCACCTGATGTTGCTGATGACGGTGCTCGCGTATGCCCGCTTTGTGTACCGGCAAGCCCAGGGGGAAACCTCGGCGAAACCGCGGAAGACGGCGGCCAAACCGGCTGAGGCCAAAAAGGCGCCGCCGGCAAGCCGCACCAAGGAGACGCGAGGGGGCCGCAGCGTGAGAGTCGATCCGTCGCACACGCCGGAAGCGGCCGCAGGTAAGCCGGCTTCCGCGCCGTTCACTCCTTCGCCGCCGATGGAGGAAGAGGAAAGCGAAGAAGTCGACGAAGAGGGCGAGAGCCAGCCAGGCGAGCGGGCGATGTCCCGGTCGGAACGGCGGCGTCTGCGGAAGCAGCAGCGCAAGCAAGGATCTTCCGGCCATTGAGCTCCGACGCTACGCTTTGGGCGTAAGTCCGCTTTCGCAGGATCAAGAGGCCGGCTGCCGCGCGCGGCCCTGGCGGGCGGATGGCGGATCCGCTCCGATTGCACGCTTGGCAGCGCAATCGGTCGATGACCTGCCTGCTTCCGTTCGCTGCAAGGGGCGGGTCGTGCAATGATCCGACGGTGTTATGGTCCGAGGTGGTTTTTTTGCTGAGATGGTGGAAACATGGTGCGTACTCGCTTTGCTCCCAGCCCGACAGGTTACCTGCACATTGGCGGTGTGCGTACCGCTTTGTTCAATTGGCTTTTTGCCCGCCAGCACGGCGGTCAGTTCATCTTGAGAATCGACGACACGGACCAGCAGCGGAACGTCGAGGAAGCTCTGCAGCCGATTCTCGACGGTTTTCGCTGGCTGGGGTTGAATTGGGACGAAGGGCCCGAGGTCGGGGGGCCGTACGCGCCGTATTACCAGTCTCAGCGCGGCGACCGATACTGCGAGGCGGTGTCGAAACTGCTGGATGCGGGACTGGCTTATCGCGATTACTCCCGGGCGGAAGAGATTCAGGCAGAGCGCGAGGCGGCGGAGCGGGAAAAGCGGCATTTCGTCTACAGCCGGCGCTGGATGGCCTCGACGCCCGAAGATTGTGCTCGCTTCGAGGCCGAGGGACGCAGGGCCGTTGTCCGCTTGAAGATGCACCGCGAGGGATTCTGTCGTTTTCCCGATCTCATCCGCGGCCCGATGGAGTTTGCCTGGTCGAACGAGCAGGATCACGTGATCCAGCGCGCGGACGGGACCTGCCTGTA
>CAIPEB010000301.1 GCA_903863885.1 uncultured Planctomycetaceae bacterium
CTGTCAGTTGCGGTCACGGCGTTGTGCCTTTTCTCCACGGAAGAAGTTTCTCGGTTTAGCGGCACGGCAGGCAAGTACACGGTAGTCATTAGCAAGCGGCGCTATCAGAGCTATATCATGCGGATGCCCGGCCAAGGCAGCGACGCTCCCGGATTCGTTGAGATTTTCGACGCTGACGGAGGCAGCTATGGGCGGATTCCTCTGGAGATGTTGCAGTTTGCCGATGTCCGTTGGACATCTTCCGGCGCGGAGATTCCACTCATTGGTGAGTGGGATTTTCAGCGTCACACGTGCTGGTATTGGTCGCACGATCAAGACCGGCAGATTTGGGTGCGGAGATGAGGCACAACCGTCCAAACCAAATGTGCCGGAATTGGAACTCATTGCGGAAGCTGATACAAAACCACTATGAGCCTGAACGCGCTGACGTTCCCGGACCATTTCCTTTTTGGCTCGGCCACAGCCGGGCACCAGATTGAAGGCGACAACATCCACTGTCAGGAATGGTATGACGAACACCACGACGAGCGTCGCAAGGCTGCCGGCAAAGGCGTCTCCGGCAAGGCTTGCAATCACTGGGAACTATACCGGCAAGACGTGGATCTGATTGCTGACCTCGGTCATCAAGCCTACCGGTTCAGCATCGAATGGAGTCGGATCGAGCCGGCCGAGGGCCAGCGCGATGACGCGGCGTATCGGCGTTACCGGGATTTGGTGGAGCGGCTCGTGGCGCGGAAGATTCAGCCGTGGATCACCGTCTGCCATTACACTCACCCGCAATGGTTTCAGGCCAAAGGCGGTTACGCGGAGGAGCGGAACATTGCCGACTTCGAGCGGCATTGCGACTGGATGGGCCGGCACTTCGGCGACCTCGCTGCCGGCTGGATTCTGCACAATGAGTTCAACAGCGGCCCGATCAGCGCGGCCCGCCGCAAGATCAACTATCTCAAAGCCGTCGCCCGCGGCGCGCTCGCGCTGAAGCCGCACTCGAAAGCGCCGACGACCTACGCCCACGGTGGCCATTACGTCGAACCGTTGCGGAAGACCGATCCGCTAGATCGCGCGGCGACCGAGTGGGAGGATTGGCGGACGAACGAATGGGTGTTGCACGCGTTTCGCACCGGCGAGATTGTGCATCCCGGCGTGGACGCCGAGAATTGCGCGTGGGTGAAGGACGCGATTGATTGGTGGGGATTGAACTATTACCGGCGTCACATCGTGGATGCGCGTCGGGCGAATTTGCATGCACCGTATCCGGCATCCTCAGCGCGGCGCGTCCTGCACAACGTCCCGCCCGGCGACCGCAAAGCGGAACACTTGGCGGTGGACGAAATGTATCCGGACGGATTGCTGTCGCTGCTGCTGCGACGCAAGGACAAACCGGTCATCATCACCGAGAACGGCTACGTCGGCGACGACGACACGGAGCGGATCCGGTATATCCAACTGCACTTGGCGGCAGTGCACGAGGCGATCCGGCAAGGCGTGGACGTGCGGGGGTATTGTTACTGGACGACGATGGACAACTTTGAGTGGGGCACGTTTGTCCCCCGGTTCGGGATGGTGCATGTGGACTTCGAGACGTTCCAGCGCACGCCGAAGCCGAGCGCGTATTGGTATCGGGACCTGATTCAACGCCGGACGTTGGAGGCGATGACCTGAAGACTCCGGC
>CAIPEB010000302.1 GCA_903863885.1 uncultured Planctomycetaceae bacterium
GCGCAGGTAGTCGTAGATCTCGGTCACCGTGCCCACGGTGCTGCGGGGCGTGTGGCCGAGGTTTCTCTGCTCGATCGCGATCGCCGGCGAGAGGCCGTCGATATGGTCGAGTACCGGTTTCTGCATCTGGCTGACGAACTGCCTCGCGTAGGCGCTGAGACTCTCGACGTAGCGCCGCTGGCCTTCCGCATAGATCGTGTCCATTGCCAGCGAACTCTTGCCGGAACCGCTCGGCCCGCAGAAAACGGTCATCTTGTCGCGGTCGATTGCGACGCTGACGTCCTTGAGATTGTGCTGCTGCGCGCCCCGCACGCTGATCTGCCGCAGTTCGGCCGAGCCGGCACGGCGGTTGTGCTGTCCGCGGGCCGAGGCCTTCGCTTTGGCTCGCGGCGTTTTCGGCGCGAACAGGGGTCGCAGCGCGCGGCCGGTGTGCGACTGGGCGTTGAGAGCCACTTCCTCGGGCGTGCCCTGGGCAACGATCCGGCCGCCAGCGTCGCCTCCCTCGGGGCCGAGATCGATGATCCAGTCCGCGGTCTTGATGACCTCGAGGTTGTGCTCAACGACCAGCACCGTATTGCCCGCTTCGACGAAATCGTGCAGCACCTTGAGCAGCAGTCGGATGTCGGCGAAGTGCAGGCCGGTAGTCGGTTCATCCAGCAGGTACAGGGTCTGGCCGGTGCTTTTCTTGACCAGTTCGCGCGCGAGCTTGATCCGCTGGGCTTCTCCGCCGGACAGGGTCGGTGAAGGTTGGCCGAGTTTCACATAGTCGAGGCCCACGTCATGGAGCGTCTGCAGTTTGTGCCGGATCTGCGGAATGTTCTCGAACAGTTCCAGCAGTTGCTGGACGTCCATTTCGAGAAGTTCCGCGATCGATTTGTCCTTGAACCGCACCTGCAGCGTTTCGCGGCTGTAACGGTGGCCTTCGCACACGGGGCAGGTCACCCACACATCCGCGAGAAAGTCCATTTCGAGGCGATTCGAGCCGTTTCCCTCGCACGCCTCGCAGCGCCCTCCCGTGACGTTGAAGCTGAATCGGCCCGGCTGGTATCCGCGCCGCTTCGATTCAGGCATCTGGGCGAACAGCGAGCGGATGTCGTCGAACACCTTGATATAGGTGCCTGGGTTGGAACGGGGGGTGCGGCCGATGGGGGACTGGTCGATCGCGATCAGTTTGTCGAGATTCGCAAGCCCGTCGATCCGCGCGTGCGCCCCGGGTTGGCCCTCGCCGCCGTTGAGATCGCGGCGCAGCGCCTCCACCAGAATGTCGTTGACCAGCGAAATTTTTCCCGAGCCGGAAACGCCGGTGACGCAGACGAACGCGCCGAGCGGGATCCGCACGTCGATCCCTTTCAGATTGTTGTGCGTCGCGTTGACTACCTCCAGGGACTTGCCGTTGCCCGGTCGCCGCTGCCCGGGGATTTCGATCTTCTCCCGTCCGTCCAGAAATCGGCCGGTCAGGCTGGCGTCGGATCCGAGGATTGTCGCGACGGGGCCCGCTGCGACCACGTGCCCGCCTCGCACCCCCGGACCGGGACCGAAGTCGATGATGTGGTCCGCGGCTCGGATCGTATCCTCGTCATGCTCGACCACGACCACCGTGTTGCCCATGTCACGCAGACATTGGAGTGTCTCGAGCAGCCGGTCGTTGTCGCGAGCGTGCAGTCCGATCGACGGTTCGTCGAGGATGTACAGCACGCCCACCAGGCCCGCGCCGATCTGGCCCGCCAGCCGGATCCGCTGCGATTCACCCCCGGATAGCGTCGGAGCCGTTCGGTCGAGCGCCAGGTAGTCGAGTCCGACGTTCATGAGGAATCCGAGACGCCCCCGGATTTCCTTGAGCACCTCCGCGGCGATGATCGACTGCGTCTCGCCGAGCAGAAGTTCCTCGAAGAAATCCACCGCATCGCGTACCGCCAGGTGGCACACTTCCGGCAGCGATCGGCCGGGCTGTTGAGCGAACCGCGGGTGTCGCGAGGTGATGCGGACGTGCGCGGCCTGTTCGTTCAGGCGATGGCCGCGGCACTTTGGACAGGGCAGCGTCCGCATGTACTTTTCCAGCTGCCGTCGCTGTATTGGACTCTTGGAGTTCCGGTATCGCGACAGCAGATCGGGCAGGAGCCCCTCGTACTTGCCTCCGTATTTCAGCGGCGAGGATCCGCTGCGCCAGGTGTACGTGATGTGCTGCTCTCCCGTTCCCCACAGCCAGATATCGCGCAGTTCCTGCGGCAGGTTTTCCCAGGCCGTTTCCAGCATCGTTCCGGCGGGCAGGCCGCGTATGCGCTCGACGGTATCGGCCACTCCCTGATAGATGTGGCGCCGCCACCGGCCAAGCTCTCTCCAGACGCCGATCAGCTCGATGCATCCCTGTTTGAACGATCGGTCGGTGTTCGGGATGAGCAGTTCCGCCGCGAACGTGTACTTTTCCCCCAGGCCGTCGCATTCCAGGCACATGCCCTGCGGGCTGTTGAAACTGAACAGCTGCGGGCTCGGTGTTTCGAAGCTGATGCCGCAGCGGGTGCAGGCGTAGTCCGACGAGAAGATCACGTCCCGGTGGTCGGCCGCTTCGGTCGCCTGCGCGGCGGCGCCTCGCCAAACCGCGGCCCCGGCGCGATCTCCTTCGGGCCGATCCGCGGCCGATTCGGCGACCTCGATGATCAGCGACCCCCGGCCGATCTTCAACGCCAGGTCGACGGCTTCGGCGAGCCGGCTGCGCACCTTGGGGTTCAGTGTAAGTCGATCGACGACGGCCTCGATATCGTGGCGCATCTGGCGATCGAGATGCTGGTCGTCGGTCAGGGATACGGTGCGGCCATCGACGCGGGCACGTACGAAGCCCTGCTTCACCAGATCCGCGAACAGATCCCGGTACTCGCCCTTCTGCTGCCGGATCAGCGGCGCGAGGACGCTGATCCGGGTGTCGGCCGGCAATTGCATGATGCGGGCGAGGATCTGCTCGCGCGTCTGCGCGGTGATCTCCAGTCCGCACTGCGGGCAGTGCCCCTGGCCGACGCGTGCGTACAGGATGCGCAGGTAGTCGTAGATTTCGGTGATCGTGCCGACCGTCGATCGCGGATTATTGCCCGTCGATTTCTGGGAGATCGATATCGACGGGCTCAGGCCGCCGATGAAGTCGACGTCCGGCTTGGGCATCTGGCCGAGAAACTGCCGCGCAAAGCTGGACAGGCTCTCGACATACCGGCGCTGGCCTTCGGCGTACAGCGTGTCGAAGGCAAGCGAACTCTTGCCCGATCCGCTCACTCCGGTAAGGCAGATCAGCTGATTCCGAGGCAGAATCAAATCGACGTCCCGCAAGTTATGCTCGCGGGCGCCGCGAATGACAATGTCCGATAGAGGCATTGCAGGGGGGAGAAAAAGAAGGGGCGAAGTGCATCCGTGACAATCGTCTCGACGGCAAAGCCCTAGATTGTAAGGGAGGGCGTCTGATCGCACCACCGCTGCATCCAGAGTTCGAACACGAGCAGTGCCCAGAGCCGGTAGGCATGATCGAACCGGTGCTGTTCGTGCTCTTCGACGAGCTTCGCCACGTAGTCGCTGCGGAACAGACCTCGGTAACGGGCGGTCGGGCCGAGGAGCACATCGTGCGTGAGTTCTCGCATCTCGCCGCGGAACCAGTGATCCAGCGGCACGCCGAATCCCATCTTCGGACGGTCCCAGATTTCGCGAGGCAGCAGGTCGCCGAATGCGCGCCGCAGCAGCAGTTTGCCGGTCCCGCGTCGGAATTTGTACCGGACGGGCAGCGACATCGCGAACTCCACGACGCGGTAATCGAGCAGCGGCTGGCGGCACTCGAGCGAATGGGCCATCGATGCGATGTCCACCTTGCACAGGATATCGCAGGGCAGATAGGTCAGGAGATCAGCGATCGAAGCCGCGCTCACAACGTCCCGGTTCCCGGCCCGCAGCCAGGCGTTTTCCAACCAGCGGAAAGGGTCGGAATCAGGCAGTTGTTCGACGAAATCGTCCTGGTACAGAGCCGCGCGCCGCGCCTCGGGAAAGATGGCGATCCATTCGAGGTAGCGCCGCGCCGGTGAGATGCCGAGGAATTCGCTGAACCGCTTGAAGCGGCGGGGGAGCGATTTCTGCCGGGCGCCGGGCAGTCTCTGCCAGAACGAAGCGCCCAGCAGCTTGCGCAAGGGACGCACGCTGTCCAGCAGACGGCCCAGCCACACGGCGCGATACCGCGGATAGCCGGCGAACAATTCGTCGCCCCCGTCTCCCGACAACGCCACAGTGACCTGCTCGCGCGTCATCTGGGAAACGTACCACGTCGGAATCGCCGAACTGTCCGCGAACGGCTCGTCGTAGTGCCAGATCAACTTCGGCAGGATGTCCACGCCGCTGGGCGTCACCACGAACTCGTGATGCCGGGTGCCCAGATGCGCCGCGACCTGCCGGGCATAGCTGGTTTCGTCGTATTCGGCCACCGGAAAGCCGATGGAAAAAGTCCGGACCGGTTGAGCCGATTCTCGCTGCATCAGCGCCACGACGAGAGACGAGTCGACGCCGCCGGACAGGAACGCGCCGAGCGGCACGTCGCTGCGCAGCCGCATTCGCACGGCCGAAGTCAGCAGTTCCCTGAGTTGTTCCGCGGCTTCGGATTCGGTGAGTTGCTGCTCGCGGCTCCAGTCGGGCTGCCAGTAAGGCCGCGTCTCGAAGCGGTCATTCCGATAGACGGCGAGGTGGCCCGGAGGCAGCTTCCGTATTTCGCGGAAAATCGTCCGGGGATGCGGCACGTACTGGTACGTCAGATATTCGTCAATGGCCGCCGGATCGAGGCTGCGCGAGATCCCGGGCACCTGCAGGAGCGATTTCAACTCGCTGGCAAAGATCAGCCGGTGCGGTTCGTGGAGGTAGACCAGCGGCTTCTTGCCCAGCCGGTCGCGAGCCAGCACGAGCGTTTGTTCTTTTGTGTCCCAGATCGCGATGGCGAACATGCCGTTGAGATGCTCGAAGCATCGAAGGCCCTCGTCCTCGTAGAGATGGACGATCGTCTCGGTGTCGGACTGCGTCCGGAAGATGTGGCCGCGTCCTTCAAGCCTGTGACGCAGTTCCGCGTAGTTGTAGATCTCGCCGTTGAACACGATCCAGACGGTCGAATCCTCGTTCGACATCGGCTGATTGCCGCCGGCCAGGTCGATGATTGCCAGGCGGCGGAACCCGAGGGCAGCGGCCCGGTCTTCGTAGTGGCCCTCCGCGTCCGGACCGCGATGCCGCACGGCCCCGGTCATGCGCCGCAGCGTGGCGCCGTCGAGTCGCATTCGGTGGTCCGTCCAGGAAGCTCCCGCAATTCCGCACATCAGTCCGCTTCTTCCTGGTTGGGGGGGCAGTGGTTACCGGGCCGCTTCGATCAAGTCTGGCTGGAGGAGATGTTCTGCACGAGGCTGTCCCTTTCAAGTTACGGACCGGCCGCGGATTTGTTCTCGCCGGAACGTGTCAGGCTTCGGAACAGCTGCGCGTATTGATCCACCATGCGCGCGACGGAGAACTCTTCCAGCATCCGCTGTCTGGCGCGCTGGCCGAGCGATTTTGCCAAGGCGGCATCGTTCAGCAGAATGTTGGTTTTCCGGGCGATTTCGCCACTGTCGCCGACACCAACCAGGTAGCCTGACTCATCGGGCACGATCAGGTCGCGATTGCCCGGGATATCGGTGGCAATGACCGGCAGTCCGGCGGACATGGCTTCCATGAGCGAGTTGGATTGTCCCTCGTAGCCGCTGCCGAGCCAGAAGCAGTCCAGGTGCGTCAGGATCGCTGCGACATCGTCACGCTGGCCGAGGAAGTGCACGTGGGAGGTGACGCGGACCTCGTCGCAGAACCTTTGGAGCATGTCGCGCTGCGGGCCCTCGCCAATGATCAGCAGATGCGTATCGCCGCGCGCGACGCGGAGCAGTTCGGCGGCCCAGATCAGATCCTTGTAGCGTTTCTGCGGCCAGAGCCGCCCGACCGCTCCGATCAGGCGGGTCTCGGGAGGCAGATTGAATTCGCGCAGCAGATCCTGGCGCGACCGTGACGTATCCGGCCGGAACGGCCCGATGCCGTTGGGAATCACGACGAACTTCCCGGCCGCGATGCCGTGTTGTGCATAGAAGTCCCGCACGCCGGAACTGTTGGTGGCAATGCATTCGGTGTGGCGGGCCAGGTACCGGTCGATGGTCAGTTCATGCCAGACCTTCCACCGGTCCACGCACCGCTCACAGGCAACGATGTGCGGGACACGCTGAGCCCTGGCTGCGAGCCGTCCGTAGCAGTTGGCGGCGAAAATCCAGGTGTGGACGATGTCCGGCCGATACTCCGCGATAAGACGCTTCAGCCGCCGATAGGCCAGCGGATCGGTCTTCCATCTCTTGCCGATGACGGTGACGGGGATGTTCGCTGCCCGGATCGACTCCTCGAGCGGTCCGGTGTGTGTCAGCACGGCGACCTGCACGTCGAATTCCGAAGCCGGCAGTTGAGTCGCGAGCATCGCGAATTGCTTTTCGGCGCCGCCGCGCACCAGCGTCGGGATGATTTCGAGGACCCTCAGTCTCATGCCGTTCCTCTTCGCTTGCTGGCCATGACTTGTTCGAATAGTTCGCGGTGTGCCCGCCAGGTCGCTCCGGCCGGAAAGGCCGACTCGACAAGGCGGCGGGCTGCCTGTCCCAACTGAGCCGACAGCCTGGGGGTCTCGAGCAGTTCCGCAATCGTTTCAGCCGCGGCGCGGCGGTCGAAGGCCGGAACAAGTCGTCCGGCCTCGCCCGCCTTCAGCAGCTCGCGAAACTCCGGAGCGTCGATGGCGACGGTCGGCAATCCCGCGGACATGGCCTGCAGGACGTGCTGCGAGCCGTCCATCGACGGGGCGGGGGCGACGTAGATATCGGCGGCGTGCAGCACGTCCGACAAGTCGTCGAAGCTGCCCGGCAGGACGATCTGATGCTGCAGTCCCCGGTCGACAATCCGCTCGTACAGGGTCTCCCGCAGCGGTCCGTCTCCGAGGATCCACAGCTTGGCGCTGGGCCACCTCGCCGCAATGTATCGCCAGCTGTCGACCAGTTCGACCAGATTGCGTCCGTCGCGCAGCGGCCCGGCGGTTACCACGAGCGGCGCGTATTCCGCCAAACCCAGCGAGAAATTGACCGCCGCCAGAGCACAGCGGGCCTGAAACCGCGATTGTGCGGAGGGCGGTTCGGCGACCGACGCGCCGTTGGGAATCATGTGGACCTTGTCCCGCGAAAAACCGTGCCGCAACGATTCGTCGAGCAGCATCTGGTTGGGCGCCACAATTGCGTCCGCATGGGCCGCCCGTTTGCGGAAGCGACTTCCGCGCAGCGCGGTCTCCAGCCAGCGGAAGTCATCGGGACGTACCCGCAGGACGACGCCGACTCGCGCGCCGTCCAGCGCGGTGAGCGCGGCGTATGCCTCGTGACGCAGATTCATCACGTAGACCAGGTCGATGTCGCGGCGATGTTCGCGCAGCCATCGCGAAAGCGAACGCATGTACCGATAAGTGCTCCAGCCGCCGAACGGGGCATGAGGCAACCGGACCGCGCGGGTCTCGCGAAGCACCATTTCGGGAGGCCATTCGGGTGCCCAGCGCGCCGTCAACACCGTGGGGGATACGGCCATCTGCCGAAGGCCGTCCGCAGTGTCCACGACGAATTGCTCCGTCTCGCCGGTCAACGGCCAGTAACGGGCATTCACCAGTACCAACCGCAGGGAACTCATGACTTGTCGCCCGCCAGATCCGCGGGCTCGAGCGCGGCGAGATAAGGGAGATTGCGGTACATTTCCCGGTAGTCCAGCCCGTAGCCGACCACGAATTCGTCGGGAATCTCGAAGCCGATGAAGTCCGGCACGTAGTCCACTTCCTTGCGGGCCGCCTTGCGCAACAGGACCGCCGTGCGCAGCGAACTGGGCTCGAACTCCCGCAACTCCTCGAGCACTCGCACCATGGTGTGGCCCGTGTCGAAGATGTCGTCGACCAGCAGCGTGTGGTGTCTGGAAATGTCGAGCATCAGTTCCCGGTTGACGATCAGCTCGCCCGGCCTGGTGTTGTTCCGATAGCTGCTCGCGTGCAGTACGCCGACCCGCACCGGCATGTTCAGGAACCGCATCAGATCCGCCAGCAGGACAACGCTTCCGGTGAGCACGCCGACAATCGTCAGGGGAGTCTCACCGTAGGTCCTGTTGATGTCTTCGGCCATGCGGGCCACTCCGCCGCGAAGCTCGTCGCTGGTGAACATCACTCTCATGTCGGGAACTCTGGCTTGAGATGGCGAACCGAACGGGCCGCCGGGGCGGCGGCGAGTTGACTATTCTAGCGTGCCGTGCGCGTTAAGCGGAGCCGATTCGACGGCATTATGGACGGCGCGTCGGAGAGACGAGCTGCTGAAGATCCTGAACGTCGAGCCGCTGGAAGTTGTTCAGTTTGAACTGGCGCGTGCTCGGGCAATAGATGATCTTTCCGGCCTTCAGTTCTCCCGGTTTTGCGGAGAGCTGCGGGGGTTGGTAATTGAGAACCGCATCGCTGCGGCCGTCTCCTTCGGCAATGAGCTGGTCTTTGCTGCGAACGTAAGCGATGCGCTCCGCCGAGGCCTGGAAAGTTCCCCCTCGCACCAGCGCGTTTCCCGTGGCCTGCAGCTCGACATCCTTGAAGTTGCCCGGACGCTCGCTCATGTCGGCGACGGAGAGCCGGTCGCTGGTCAACAGCACGAACTGGTCGCTGGGACCGGGCGGCCGGCTGTCATCCAATGTCTGATCCCACGTCTGGACCGGACCATAGACGGCCCGCACGCGTTCGTGAAACTCGATCTGGCCGGACTGCATTTTTCCGGTCACCTCGCGCAGGAACTGGACCCGCATGTACTCGATTCCCGTCGAGGATGAAGGCAGGATGCCGGCCGGTTCCGCGCGCCCCGTTGCCTGTCGCATGTGGACGCTGCTGATCCAGCCCGGACCGGTCGCGTGCATGTCGCCTGTCGTCTGGTTCAATACGAGGTTCTTCGCTTCCGTCTGCTGAAACGCCTTTCGCTGCTGAGACGGGTCGAGCGTTTCACTCTGCAGGAATACGTCGGTATCGAAGGCGAGTTCTTCCACGTCGGTTTTGCGCGCCGTCTCGGGCCTCGCGAAGTTGATGTTGTCGGTCAGCGTTACTCGCAGCGACGCGCTGCGGGCGTGCATCAGCGACACATCGCCGCTCTGCTGCACCATGCTCCCCCGGACTTCAATCTGGCGATTGAAAATCGCCGTCCTGCCGTCGAATCGCATGCCGCCGAGCCAGTCGACCTGCACGGGCGGCAGCGGCGCCGTCGATTTCCTGAGCGCGGGGAGCGTCATGTTGCCCGCCCCGACCACGTCCAGCGTGTTGTCCGCCTGCGAAAGTCGCAGCTCGGTTCCGGTCATCTGGGTCTGGCCGATTGCGATGTGGGCCGGGCGGCCGACGAGCACGGCCCGCGCATTCTGCGTATGGCCGTCCAGCAATTCAAACAGGTCACCGTCGAGCGTGACGGCTCGGGTCGCATCGCCGGCGATCTGCTGAAAATGCACCTGGTTCTGCAGTGTCAGCCGCTCCAATCGAGGCGGTTGACTCATGCCGATCTGAGCCTGCAACGTCTCGGACTTCAGCTCGAATTTCGAGGCAGTTTCGCTGCTCGCACCGGTGAGTGCGGCGATCTGGTCACCCGGCGCGGCCGCTTCACTCGTCTGAGTCTGCGCCTGCGTTTGCGGACTGTCCGCCCGCACGAACCACAGGCTTGCCTCGCGCACACTTCCGGTCAGCCGGCTCGAATCGAGGGTCACATTGCCGATGGCCTTCATGCGGTCGGGCTGCACGTCGTACTCGTTCGTCTTCCCGGGCTTGGGGATTTCGGCAAGGAACAGATGCACCTCATCCGCAGCGAAATGTTCGGTCCCAGCAACCGTGACTTCACCCTTCCAGAGCGTCAGCACGGGAATGTCTTCGTGCCGCCGCAGTCGTACTTCCTGCAGCCACTGGGCTGTCAATTCACGCCCCCCGGCCGCCGAAGCCGCCCTCAGACGCCCGGGACCCTTCGCCCAGAATTGCCCGAGTCGTCCCGCAGCCCCCATCGAGTACTCCAGCGCCGATGCCTCGATCTGGTTCTGACCGTCCGACACCCGCACCTGCTTTGGATCGTTCATGCGCACCGTGCGCTGCACGAGATCGTATTCCAGGTGCGCGCCGATCGCTTCCGCCTGTCGGCCGGGTATGCGCAGCGTCGCGGGGCGGCCTTCCACCACAACCCGCTCGATGCGCATCGCCGGGACTTCCTTCGGGCCGTCACGCGGCGGCGGGCCGTCTCCCGGGCCAAAATGAATCTCCAGCAAATCGCCCTCCAGCTGGTCCGGAGGACCTCCTTCGCCATTGCGGACCACCCGGACCGCTTCGGATAGGGTGGCGAGATACTGCGGAAATTCGACTCTCAGCGGCCCGCGGCATGTGACGTCCAGCATGCTGGTTTTCGCCCGGCCCGCTTGTTCGCGCTTCGCTACCGGTGCACCGCCTCCCAGCACGGCTGACGAAAAATTCCCCATCGGATCGCCGGCGGGCGTCTGGAGCGTCAGCCGTTCCACATGCACCAGTTCCAACGAACGGATGCCGCCGAGCGCAGAGCGGTTCCGGTCCCCCGCCGCGGACGCAGCCGTCTGGGTCCATTCAATCCTCAGGTCGCTGCCGTGACCACGGTTGGGACCGTACTCGAAATCCACTTCGTGGGGAGTCCACACTCGGCGCGTGTCGATCTGGACGTCTCGCGTGGTGAACCGGAAGGCGTCATTCGCGCCGGCGGCGCTGGGCGGACTCGAGATGGTGACCTCGCCCGACAATTGCCCGCCTATCAATTTGCCGAATTGGCCGCGCCCGAGGTCGAGCATGCTGTCAAAGTCGAGCACAGCGCCCGCGGCCGCCCGCATGATGATCGGCCTGCCCTCGTTGGTCAGCCGCAGCTTGTCCGAAGCCGCGGCGCTTTCTTTCCTGGCGATGTAGCGGATGAAAGTGCACCGCTTCAGCCGCATCTTGCGGTGGTTGTCCAGCGGCTGATAGTCGTCGAACAGCAGCGTGCCCTGCTCGGTTTCCAGGATCTTCGGCCGACTCAACTCCCAGGAACCCGGAGGAAATAGATCTTCAAATCGCGGTTTTTCGGGGGTCCGATTCGATGGCAGGGAGGACTCGACGATCTTGATCGAAGGCTCGATCAACGGAACGGCTACCATCGCGTAGGCCAGGTAGCTCAACACCACGCTGCCCGCTGCAATCACCGTTCGTTTGACTCGCCTGAACGACACATCGCACTCCATTGCTCGATCGCGGCGGGCGGAACTGCCGCGTCCGTGTCCGGCACGCGCCTGCCTCCGCAATGTCACCCCGAATAACGCCTAAGCAGGTCGTCCCACATCCCCTTGGCTTTCAGCAGAAACTCGATCGTCTCGCGCACCGCACCCTGTCCGCCGGGCCGCTTGGTGACAAAGGACGCCGCATTGCGCACCTCCTGGGCGGCGTCGGCGACGGCGACCGACCAGCCGACCTGACGCATCACCGGCAAGTCGGGCAAGTCGTCTCCGATGTAGCAGACCTGCGACGGCTGCAGACGCAATTCCCTGAGGATCTGCTGCGCCGCCGGAAGCTTGTCCTCGCAGCCCTGGCGAAGCAGCTCCACTCCCAGTTCGCTCGCGCGGAGCCGAACACATTGCGAAGAGCGGGATGTGAGCATGCCGAACCGAAAACCGGCCTTCTGCCAAAGCTTGATTCCCAGCCCGTCGCGAATATCGAACCGCTTCGTCTCCAATCCCTGGTTGTCGTAGTTGATTCCGCCGTCAGTCAACACGCCGTCGACGTCCGACAGTACCAGGGTAACGTTCCTGCAGGTTTCATCCTTCGTCATCGCACGTCTTTCGCTTATTTCATCCAAGGGAAATCCCGGCGCGGCGATTCTAGTATTCCGTCCCCGCAGCGACAACGTGAACTGTGGCCAGCACGAGCGCCAGTCCCGTGAATTCACAATTCTCGGGCAGCTAGCAAAGAAAACGACAGCCTGTGCAGCTGTCGTTTTCGGGGTGAATGTGCAATCACGGAGATCCGCTCGGGAACGAGCATTACTTCTGGCGGATCTTGCTAGCGTGACCTGCCTGTCCGAATGCGACCATGCGGTCAACGCAGACCTTCTTCATGGCCTCGCGGGCCGGCTTCATGTAGTCGCGCGGGTCGAATTTCTCGGGGTGTTCGAAAAACACCTTGCGGATAGCGCCCGTGATGGCGAGTCGGTTGTCGGTGTCGACGTTGATTTTTCGGACGCCGTTCTTGATGCCTCGCTGGATTTCCTCGACGGGCACGCCCCAGGTCTGCTTCAGCTTTCCGCCGTACTTGTTGATGATGTCCTGCAGTTCCTGCGGGACGCTCGAACTGCCGTGCATGACGAGGTGGCAGTTCGGAATGCGGGCGTGAATCTTGGCCAGGTGACCCATAGCGAGGATTTCGCCGTCGGGCTTGCGGGTGAATTTGTAGGCTCCGTGGCTGGTGCCGATGGCGACGGCCAGCGCATCCACGCCCGTGGCTGCGACAAACTCAGCCGCCTGCTCGGGATCGGTCAGGAGCTGGTCGTGCGAGAGCTTGCCTTCCGCGCCGTGTCCGTCTTCTTTTTCGCCTTCGCCGCTTTCGAGCGAGCCGAGGCAGCCCAGTTCGCCTTCAACCGAGACGTTGCGGGCGTGGGCCAGCTTCACGACTTCAGAAGTGACCTTGGCGTTGTACGCGAAATCCGCCGGGGTCTTGCCGTCGTCTTTCAGCGAACCGTCCATCATGACGGACGTGAAGCCGTTCTCGATGGCGCTCAAGCACGTGGCCACGCTGTTTCCGTGATCCTGGTGCATGACGACCGGAATATGCGGATACAGTTCCGCGGCGGCCAGCATCAGGTGGCGGAGGTAAGCGTCCTGGGAATAGGCTCGAGCGCCGCGCGAAGCCTGCACGATGACCGGCGAGTCCGTCTCGTGCGCCGCTTCCATGATCGCCTGAATCTGTTCCATGTTGTTGACGTTGAATGCGCCGACGCCGTAACTGTTCTCGGCTGCGTGATCGAGCAGGACCCGCAAAGGAACCAAAGCCATTTCAATGCTCCTCAGGAGGAATCAATTACCAAGCGGGCATTATCACGGCGAGAGGGAAAACTGGCAATGGCGTCCCCACGGCCGCCGGCCGATGAGGGATGCCCCTTGGATGAAGGGGGCGGCACGGCGGTCCGTCATTCGGTTTTTGCCGCAATCGGCTGAAGTGTCGCCGGAGGGGTGAACAGATCGTCCTGCTGGGTTTGAGCGAGGCGAATCAGCAGCACCGAACGCTGCTTACTGGCCGGCAGGCCGAAGAAGAAGCCGCCCAGTCCTTTGATTTCCGGCGTTGCCGTGACGAGTGTCGTCTGCCCCGGCGACATCGTCGCAGAGATCGTGAGCGACTCGAAAGACTGCCGAGGCCGGTTGACATCCAGCACCCACGTCCCCTGTCCGCTCACCCACTGCTGACGGACCTCGCCGTGTTCAATGGCCGGAGTGGCCTCGAGTCGGATGCGGCCGTCTCCCAGCGGCCAGGCGCGAAGTTCCATCAGGCCAATTCCCTTTTCGAACTTCATCGCGCGAATGCTGTCCTCGTCGTTGATCAGGACGACAGCGCCCTGCGGCGATGGCGCCGTCACATCGATTCGTTTGGTTTTCCCCGCCCGCATCTGCAAACGCCGCTGCTGGGAAAATAGGTCCAACTGGTCGGGATTGTCCTCGCCGGCCGACAGGTCCAACACGGTGGATGTGTTGTCCAGATAACTCCGAATAACGTCGGGCAGCAGCACCCCCACGAGGCCGGTCCGCAGGCCATTGTCCTGCAGTCGGCGTCGCGAGTCGGCCGCCAGTTGCTGCTCGTCCACTTCCCGCCAGAACTGACCTCCCGCGTCCCAATCATCGGGGACCTTGACCAGCGCCACTTCCATCACCACTGAATCGGCCGAGAGCTTCGGGGTGGGCAGTTCCGTGGGATCCCCCGGCGCTGTGGAAAGCGGCGCGCATCCGGCCATCCACAGCGAGAAGCACAGCAGGAACCTGTACAGCGACCCCTTGGGTAACATTCGACGATTCCGACGTCATGACTGCGGCGACTGCGTGGGACGACAGCGGCGAAGATGCTTGTCGGCGCAATTCCTTTGCCGATAGACGGCTCGACCGCTGTTGGCCCAGTCAGACAAGTCGCGGGAGAGTATCGAACGAAGGGGGGGACGTCAATTGCGACTGTCGGAGCGGCCGTCCGGGACGACGGCAAATTCGAGGTTTGACGCGGACGGGCATTTGCCTGGAATAACTAGCCGTACGGGGGGGTGGTTTGGCTCCTGGTTTTTCTTAAGTCTCTATGTGTA
>CAIPEB010000303.1 GCA_903863885.1 uncultured Planctomycetaceae bacterium
ACGGGTCCTTCCGGCTCCGCTTCCACTTTGATATGTAAACCATTGCTGTCATCCTGCGGCGGGGTTGTCGATACGTGAATGGCGATTCGTAGGTCGACGGGCGACGGGGTCGACTTCAGTTCTTTCGCGGTCGAGCGGGCCAGAGGTTTCGCATCGAGAGCGGCATCGGCGTCCTTGAATATCTCGGCAACCAGCTGCCCGCCTTGTCCCCACACGATCAGCTCCCGGAGTTCGACGGTCGCGGGCGTTGCTTTAGATGCGAGAATGCCGCCGGTACCATCGGCATTCCTTAGAACGTCGACGAAAGCCTTTGCATTTTCCCCGGGGACCATCAATGCCGTACGCGGGTAATCGTCCGAAAACGGAACGACATCTTCGTAAGCTGCCCCGATACGACGATCGACGGCGGAATTGCTAAGGTTCGTCCGCCCTATTGCCGTGCGTCGCAAATAAGATGCCGTGAAGATAAATTCCTCGTTGGGCTTGAATTCGGACAAATCCTGCTTCGGTAACCAAGGCTTCTCATTCGCCTCTTGGAGAGCCTTCGGCAGCACGCCAGCTTTGGTCACTGCATAGGCGCAACTCGCATATCGACAACCGTAAGCGAGCGCGGGCGGCATCGTGCCCTGTTGTTTCGGATCATCTGGCTTCGGAGGTGGGACGACATCGACGAGGCGAAAAAAGGGCGGATAGCCGCTACTGGTCTCTTCCGCACCCGCGAAAGCCAGGCTGGCCAGAGGGAAGCCGTGGTATTCGATGAACAGCTCGGCGCGGCCATCCGAGGCGACCGGCGTAAATGGATGCACCGCGACAGGTTCAAGTGCTGCACCGCCGGCCTCCGGTTTTTCGAGACTAGCCAGGCTGGCATGGGACCATACGAAATGGTCGCCGAGACTCGACCCGTCAATGCCCCGCGCGATCAACACGCCGATGCCATCGCTGATCTGATTGAATCTGTCAAGAGCCTGGGGGTCCGTGCTCTCGGCGATCTGTATCGGCAAGGCTTGGGGCACCGGATCAGGAAGAAAGCGGCGCTTACGAGACGTAGCCGACGTGGTAGTCAGGACCCCGCCGAACAGACCGTCGATGAGCCTTTCAAAATTAATCGCGAGGGATTTGTGCGACTGGTCCGGGAGGACCCTGGGCAACTCTGGTGACCACAGGGCGTTGCGAATACTTTTGAAAGGATCGGGGGCCGGCGGCTGCCGGGCCGCTTCAAAGGCTGGTTTTGCGCTAGGGGTCTGGAGTCCCAGCCGGCAATTGAAAAAGTCGGCGGCAAGGAGCAAATCTCGAAACTGCTCTATTCCCCTCGGATTCGTCTGGTCGTGGCTTTTCGCTGACAATGCAGTGCGGGTAAGCGCCGTAAGAAAAACCTGTCCAACCGTGCGTCTGACCGCCTCCGCGCCGTTATATCGACCGAGAAGCACCTGCCTGAACGCTGCCCAGGCATTTTCGACGATCTCCCTAAATGCATTGTGCCCATCCGGCCCTGGCGATCCGTCTAGTTTTACGTCGGCGGCTTCAATGAGCGCATTGCCGAAGGCCATGGGCATGAGCGGTTCCAAAAGCCTCAAAATAGCCCTCTCCGCCCCCGATTCCTCCTGTAATTCGACCGCTAATTCACCCAAGCGACGAACCACCTCCTCGGTCGTGGACGCCTTGCTCTGAGTGTTCTGATTGAAAAATGTGTTAAGCCCGTAAAGTAGGGGGTCGTCCGGATCGTCGAGATCAAGTACGCGCTTGAGGTCCTCCAACACCAGGCTACCTGGCTGCCCGGCCACGAGTCCGAGATTTCCGATTTGGACCTTTAGCGATCTTAAGATACTTGGCGGTTTAACTTTCCCGAGTTGCTCTTCGAGCAAGACCTTGAGCGGCCCCGCTGGAAGTTCTGTCAGCTTCGCCGCCCGAGCCTGCTCGAACGTCGACACGAACACCGAAAGGACATGACCCTCCATGTCCGGATGCCCTTCAACGGGACAGAGTAATGTGAGAATAATGGGGTCGAGTGCCGTCACGCAGCCCAT
>CAIPEB010000304.1 GCA_903863885.1 uncultured Planctomycetaceae bacterium
TGCACCGTCGTGATTCATGCTTCACTCTCCCTCTGGGAGAGTCGGGCCGAAGGCCCGGAGAGGGCTACCGCGCCGCTCGTCGTAGAATTCACTACTGGTTCGGAAGCCCCTCCCCGACCGCTACGCGGCCGACCCTCCCGCACGCGGAGGGTTGAATTGGATTCTTCAAACACGTTCTAAGTCGCACGCCGAGGCTCGTGGATCGGCTTGTCGATGTACGTATTGGCCGCATCGTTATCGCGGAAGCGTTCGGCTTCGGGATCCCATTGCAGCTTTTGGCCGAGATGAATGGCAATGTGCCCCAAATGGCAGAGCGACGTCACGCGATGCCCGACCTCGGCCGGTTCGAGTGTGTCTTGTCGGGATTTGACACTGTCGATGAAATCCTGCTTGTCCGTCTTTCGCGGAAAGTGAGTTTCATTCGGGCCGATCTCCGCGGTCATCAGCGATGCCGGTTCTGTTTTAATCGAAGCGAAGTCCGCGAGGACCCATCCCTCGGTCCCTTCAATCCGGAAGTACGGCTTCTCTGTGCGGTAGGTCCACTCCAGGCCGTCGGCGAAGCGATAGTTGACTTCGAAGTTCAGCAGCACGTTCCAGAAGCTGTCCGCGGCCGGATACTGCCCTGTTCCCCAAATCTCGACGGGCCCCGTTCTTTCCAGCCCGGTGCACCACATGGCGCCGTCGTCGAGGTGTGCGCCCCAATTCGTGATCATCCCGTCGCAATAGAATAGGTGCCGCATCCAGCCCGGGCGCTCATACGACTTGGGTGGATGTACGCGCTTTTCAGTATAAGGTGCACGCGGTGCAGGACCTTGCCATCGCTCGTAATCCAGTTCGACAGGGACGGGCATCTCGGGTTGCGGAGGGCAAGCAACGTCGCCGAGCGGTACGCCCACGGTGACTTTCCGCACTTTGCCGATTCGTCCGTTGCGCACGAGTTCCGCGGCGCGGTGCACGCCGGCGGTGGACCTCAGCTCGCTGTCGACTCGGAAAACCCGTTTCAGTTTCGCGGCCGTGTCACTGAGCTGACGTCCCTCCGCGATCGTCCGGGTGATGGGTTTTTCGAGCGAAACGTCTTTGCCCGCCTTCATCGCGGCCAGGGCCATGGGCGCGTGCCAGTGATCGGGGGTCGAGATCATCACCGCATCGATGTCTTTGCGGGCCAGCAGTTCTTCGTAATCCACATAGGCGGCGCACCCGCGATACGTTCCGGCCTGCTTTTCGCCGGCATAGGCCTGTTCGATGGCCCGTTTCGCGTTGTCGCGACGCCAGGAATCGACGTCGCAGACCGCCACGAGCTGCACATCGGGCATTGCCAGAAACTGCTTCATGTTCGTCATGAATGCCTGCCGCCCGACACCGATCATGCCCACGGCGATCCGCTGGCTCGCCGGCTTGGCCCCCTCCGCCCCGAGTGCACGCGCAGGAACGATCGTCGGACAAACAAAGGCGGCGGCGCCTATCGACCCTGCGGCCTGGAAGAAACGACGACGCGACAGTGCGGGTTTCCTGGCCATGGCATTTCCTTCTGTCGGCGGACGAGGCGCAAACGAAACGCACCGGCAACCGATCCTTGAGCGTAAGATCTGGCGACCGGCAAGACCTTAACTTATCTGCCGATCAGGCCGCTGGAAAGCAATCCGGCCTTGCGTGGGACAGGGAGCTATTGTTTGTTCTGAAACTCACGCTCGGTTATAGTGTTTGCTGGAGTTTTCAGTCCGCCGCAGGCGATACGCCGGCGTCTCATCCGACATCTTGCATCTTGTTCCGTTTGCCAGGAGATCGATATGAATGGTCGTGAACGTCTCGCCATGACGTTGAACCACCAGGAACCAGACCGTGTCTGTGTCGATTTCGGCGCGTCGCCGGTGACCGGCATTCATGCTGCCGCGATCAGCCGCCTGCGGCACGCTTTGCTGGGGAACGGACGACCACCGGTCAAGGTCACGGAACCTTACCAGATGCTCGGTGAGATCGACGACGAAATGCTCGCCGCGCTGGGCATCGACGTCGTTGGCCGTCCGGGACGCAAGACGATGTTCGGCACGACGTACAGCGACTGGAAGCCTTTCACGCTGTTCGACGGCACCGAATTGCAGGTCAGCGGCGACTTCATTTATACGATTGACGAACAGACTGGCGACCTGCTGGTCTATCCGGAAGGGGACACCAGCGTTCCGCCGAGCGGCCGAATGCCACGCGGCGGATACTTCTTCGATTCGATTGTTCGCCAGGAGCCGATCGACGAAAGCCGCCTGGACCCGGCGGACAACCTGGAGGAGTTCGGCCTGCTGAGCGAAGAGGACTTGGCCTACTATCGCGGGGTGCACGAGTGGTTTGAGGCACGACCGCAATACGGCGCGATGATCGTCATTCCGGGCGCGGCATTCGGCGATATCGCGCTGGTGCCAGGCCCGTTCATGAAGCGCACCAAGGGCATCCGCGACATCCAGGAATGGTACGTCTCCACGGCCACGCGGCAGGACTACGTCCGCAAGATCTTCGAAAAACAATGCGAGATAGCCCTGCAGAACATCACAACGCTGATCGAACTGTTCGGCGACTGCGTTCAGGCCGTCATGGTCACGGGCACGGATTTCGGCACGCAGCGGGGTCCGTTTATTTCCCTCAAGTCTTATCGCGAGCTGTTCTTCCCGTTCCACAAGCAGGTGAACGATCTGATTCACACCCAGAGCAACTGGAAGACTTTCATCCACTCGTGCGGGTCCGTCTACGACCTTATCCCGCACTTCATTGAAGCCGGCTTCGACATACTGAACCCGGTGCAGTGTTCCGCCGCGAAGATGGACGCCCGCACGCTGAAGCAAGAATTCGGCAAGCAGATCGTCTTCTGGGGAGGCGGCGTCGACACTCAGAAGACGATTGCTTTCGGTACGCCCGAGGAGGTTTATCGGGAGGTTCGCGAGCGGATTGAGATCTTCGCCCCGGGCGGAGGCTTCGTGTTCAATACCGTTCACAACATTCAAGGGAACACGCCGACCGAGAACATGTTGGCGATGTTCCGTGCGATCCGCGACAGTGCGCACTGAGCGGTACGCTTCGTGTATCGAATGCCGCTGAATCTCGCGGCCGACCTGCGCGCGTCAATACCGGTGCATCGCGACTGAAGGGGCCGATACACATGACAAAGCTCGAAGAACGAGCGGCATTGAAATCCGAGTCGGGCAGCCTGACATATCTGGTCCTGATCTGCCTGATCGCGACCCTGGGCGGTTTGCTCTTCGGATACGACACGGCAGTGATCAGCGGAGCCATCGGCTTTCTGCAGACGCATTTCCATCTCGACTCGACCATGAAGGGCTGGGCCGCATCTTCGGCACTGCTTGGATGTGTGCTGGGTGTGACAGGTGCCGGAATCCTCGGAGATCTGTTCGGCCGCCGCAATCTGCTCATCATCTCGGCGGTGCTGTTTCTCGCGTCGGCGATCGGCACAGCCATTCCGGCGACGTTTGCGCAGTTCATATTCTTTCGCATCATTGGCGGAGTGGGCGTCGGCACCGCATCGATAGCAAGCCCGCTGTACATCGCCGAGATCAGTCCGGCGTCGATTCGCGGACGCATGGTATCGATCAATCAGTTCGCCATCGTTTCCGGAATGCTGATCGTCTATTTCGTGAACTACTTCATTGCGGCATGCGGCGACGAAGCCTGGAGGGCAAGCGCCGGATGGCGATGGATGTTCGCGTCCGGCGCGCTGCCGTCGGTGCTGCTGTTGGTCTCACTTTTCTTCGTTCCCGAGAGTCCCCGGTTCCTTGCCAGGAAAGGGAGAATCGTCGAGGCCGAGTCTGTACTGATGCGAGTTGGCGGCCGCGAACACGCAGCGCGAGAAATTCGAGAGATTCGTGAAACGCTCGAAAAAGAATCCCCGTCATTGCTGGAGGCTTTTCATCCGGGCATGCTGGTCGTGCTTGCCGTCGGCGTATCCCTCGCGGTGCTTCAACAGGTAACGGGGATCAACGTATTCCTGTATTTCGCGCCGGAGATTTTCAAGCGGATTGCCGGAGCGGGAGTGGACGCCGCCTTGCTGCAAACCGTGGTGGTAGGCGGTGTGAACCTGCTGTTCACTGTCGTTGCGATCTGGACTGTCGATCTGCTCGGCCGCAAACCCTTGATGATTGTCGGCTATGCCGGCATGGGGCTGACGCTCGTCGGACTGGGCACCGCAGCTTACTTCGAGCAGACCAGGATCTGGGTGCTCGTTTTTGTGCTCGGTTACATCGCCTGCTTCGCGTTGGCGGTCGGGCCCATCACCTGGGTAATCCTGTCGGAGATCTTCCCGACGCGCATCCGCGGTAGCGCCATGTCCGTCGCCACGTTCTGCCTTTGGGTGGCAAACTTCATCGTGTCGCAGACGTTCCCGATGATGGACGAGCATCCGTGGCTTGTCGGCACGTTCCACCACGCCTTTCCCTTCTGGATTTATGCGGCCTTCTGCGGTTTGTCGATCGTCGTTGTCTTATGGTTCGTTCCCGAAACGAAAGGCCAGTCGCTCGAAGCAATCGAGAAGATGTGGCATCGGCGATTTTCGGACAATTCCCGGTGAAACGTGCGAAGCAGTCCGGAGTCCGGAGAGGATTAAGCTGCGGATTGGCGCGGACACAATACGGATCATTCCATTTTCCGGCCTCAGTTCTCCGCTCTCCGCAGCGTGCCATTGACTATGCCCGTGTTACCGGACAGCACTCCGAATCACACATCCTGAATTGGACGCGTGACAAGTCAAGCTGATGTCCGATGACCGTCGCAGAACACTGGCGAAGCCTGTGGCACACGAACGAAACGGTAAACGATTTCTTTCGCTCGGCTAAATCTGCATTATTCCGCCAAACGGAGTCCCTTACACTTCCGCCGGAACGACGAATGGTTCGCGGTACTTGCGCGTCAGCAACTCGTTTGCCGCTTCGTTGTCGATGAATCGCTCCGATTTTCCGTCCATCTTCAGCACCGCGCCGAGCGTGGCCTGTGTCTTGTCGAGCTGAACGTCGTTGGCGGCCAGATGCGCGCTCATGCGTTCAAAGGTGGCCGCCGCATCACGATCACCCCGGATGCGTTCAAGAACTGCCTCGGGCGCACTCGCCGCGCCGAGACGGTAGGAGATGTTGCCGGTGTGGCAAAGCGAGCTGGAGAGGTGTCCCTCCAGAATGTCGGCGTTGAGGTCCTCTCTTTTCCGACTGCGAACGGCCTTGATGAAATTCGCAAAGTGGTCTTCGGCCCCCGACCATTTCTTGATTTCCTTGCCGTCATTGTCGAAGGCCACGGCGCCGGTCGCTGCGTAACCGGGCACGAAAAGCTGCCCGCCTTCACATTGCGCGACAACGCCCACGGGACAGCCCAGCGGTGTTCCCTTGAACTGGTACTGGTCCATCGCGTTGGAGCCTTTTTTCTCCGGCAGGCCGCGCACTTCGAAGATCAGCGGAGCCGGCGAATAATCGTGGAACACGATCTGGGTGTTCGCCGTCTGGCCGTCGTCGACGTACCCGAATCGGCCGCCTAAGCTCCAGATTCGCGGCGAGAGTTCGTTTGCGCCCAGAACCCAGCGTGCGATATCCATCTGATGGATGCCCTGGTTTCCCAGATCACCGTTGCCGGTGGCCCATACCCAGTGCCAGTCGTAGTGGAGGTTCTTGCGCATGAGCGGCTCTTTGGGAGCCGGTCCGCACCACAGATCGTAATCGACGTCCGGCGGAATAGGCTGCGGCCCATCGACCTTTCCGATGCTTTCGCGCCGCTTGTAACACATTGCGCGAACGAGCTGCAGTTGTCCGAGGTTTCCTTGACGCAGCCAGGCAATCGCCTCGGCGACGCCCGTTCGCGACGAGCGGCTTTGAGTGCCGGTCTGCACAATCCGGTTGTGCTTACGCGATGCCTCCACGGCCTTTCGTCCTTCCCAGACATTGTGTGAAACAGGCTTCTCGCAGTAGACATCTTTGCCGGCTTGGCAGCCCCAGACGGTGACGAGCGAATGCCAGTGATTCGGAGTCGCAGTCGATACTGCGTCGATCGCCTTTTCGTCGAGCAGCTTTCGCAGATCCGCAAACGTCTGCACCTCATGCCCCAGACTCTTGCACTTTTCGGCGGCGGAACCGAGCGCCGTTGAATCGCAATCGCAGAGCGCAACAAGGCGAACGCCGGACAGCGGAGCAAAGCCGCGGATGTGATCTCCACCTCGCCCTCGCACTCCGATGACTCCAATGCGGATGCTCTCATTCGCTCCGGCGACTTGCGAATAAACCGTGGCCGGGAGACTCAGAGCGGCGGTTCCCAGTGCGCTTGCCTGAAGAAAACGACGACGATTCAGGGTTTTCATGGCAGTGTCTGCTTCCGAAGAAAAATAGTCTGGAACGAAGTTCGTGTTTTACTTACCCGGCAACGAAACCAGCATTTCCAGTATCTCGGTCCTGACGGTATCGGCTGTCGAGCGGTCCTTGGGCTGTTGCCATTCGATCAACTTGGCCTCGGTCATACAGGCCGTTACGCGATCTGCGGCCGTATCGAGCAGTTGTCTTGCTTGACTCAGCTTCTGCGAGTCCGCATCCGACCTGGGTGCGAAGGCGGCAATCCGGTCTTTCAGCATGCGGAGGTATTCATAATCTTCGATGCCCTCGCGGATGGCTTCCATATGCTTGCCGGCTGTCACCGTCTTGGAGTCCAGATATACCGGCGTGAACGCGCCCGAAGCGGACAGATACTCGTTCCAGCTCGACGTGCCGCCGCTGTCGCCAAACGCCCAGAAGCCGGACCCCACGGCACCGTACTTCCAACAGAACCAATGCTGCATGCGGTGGTAACTGTAGGGGTCGAGCAGTTTGCCGGGGCCGCTGCAGGAATAGAGCCACAGCGTTCGGCCTTGGGACTGCTGTTTTCGATAGAAGTCCGTGAACGATGTACCGCCGTTGATCCACATCGGGAGGTTGGGGCAGAGAACGTCGCTCAGCGAATACATCTCCGGCAGCCCCTCGGCGGGCTTTTCGTAGGTCGGGTCTTCCCACACGACGACTTCGGGAACCGTCCGCTGAATCACCCGTGCGTATGCCGCAATGGTCTCGTCCTGGCTGCGTTCATGAGGCTCATCCACCAGCAGCAGTCCCAGTTTGCCGGGAGTCACACCCAGCTTTCGCAATCGTTCGGCCCAGAAAGAAATCCAGTCGCCGACAGCCTGATTGAACTCGGGCGTCCCCTGGGCGAAAGAACCAAAATGATCACCGACTGCGGCGAAGACATAGTAGTTGCGTGCGTCGGGCCAGAGTGCAATCCAGCTTTGCAGCCGCTCGTCCGAGGGCGGTTCGTTCATCTTTCCGGCGCTGTCGAATTTGCCGAGGGGTAACACGGCTCCGGTCGCCCAGGGCGAATCAACGAATCGCTGCCGCAGATGTTCGATCAACTGCGGACGGGTTTCCGGGGTCACGTCCAGCGATCGTTCCGCATCGGTATAATCCCAGCCGCCGAGATGGAGCGAGGGCCGATCGGGAAAACGCAACGGGTAGATTTTCAACCGCACCGGCACGCGATGTCCGCCGGGTTCGACGATCACGCTGCCCGGATAAACGCCCGCTGCGATTTGCGTTGGGTGGAAGTCGATCCAGATTTGCTTTGTCATTCCCGCATCGACTTGGACTCGACATGCGTCCGCGTCACGAACGGCCAGCGGCAGTGCGGCGGCAACGGGAATGCCTCGTTTTGTATCCGTGAAAGCCACATCATGGACGGTTACGTAATCGGGCACTGAACCGCCCGGCAGTCCCTCGAAACGCAACTGAAGCGTGGTTGGTTCGTCGGAGGCGTTGCTGACATTGAATGCTGCGCTGCGGTGCTCCCCAAGCATCATCGGCAGCTGAATCTCTGCGCCGCGCGAGTCAGGCGTCTCGGTTGGGCTGAGCATGTCCCAACGATTTGTCTGCCAGACGATGAGCGGTATTCCGAAGCGTTCCTTCCACAAGCGTGCCTGGATCGCAAAGATCCGACGATGGACCTCGTTCATCGGCAACACCGCCCGGAACTCAGGCCCCGCTTCGCCGTTGAAATCGCGGACTTGCTGTTCGAGACTCTTGGCCTCCTCGGCAAACCTGCCTGAGGCATTCTCACAAATAGCTTTCAGGTCGCTTTCCATGCGGCGCCGGACAGCGTTGCCGATCTCCACTTCTCCGAAGAACTTCTTCACGTCGCGAATTTCGGGACCAGGCCGCTGGGAGGCGAGAAGCGATTCGTCTCCGGCAAAAACCTCGATCTCGTCGACAAAGATGTACGGACCTGGCGACGTCACGACCAGTTTGACGAAACGGCCGTGAGTTGGAATGTTGTCGCTCCAGTATCGGTGCACCGCATAACCTTCGGCGTTGGGTACGCCGTGCGGCCGATCGGCAGCGAGCAGATCGCCGGCGCGGTAGTAAACCACGTCGTCGTCGCTGACAAGCACTTGAATGGAGTTGGGCCAGATCACGCCCGCAACACCGGCGGCCGTGTTGTAGGAGAAACCCGAGATTGCGGCGACTCGGCCGAGGTCCAGCGTAACGATCGCCGGATTCGCTCCGCTCCAACCGACGGTGGTGGGCTCAGTCCAGAAGTAGTTCTTGGTGAGACGACCGTCGGTCAATTGAGTAACGTCACCGGCTTCGGTGCAAAAAGAGTAGTTTGGCGCGGGTTCGAGGCGGTACTTCGCGTCGGTTGCGATGTTCTTTGTTTCGCCGGCCAGCGGAGCATTCAGCAGTCCCAGGCAGATAATCCCAATCAGTGACACTCGTGCGCGCGACATCGCGGCGATCCTCCAGCATGGGACTTTCCTGTAGTGCGGACGTCTGAAGCGTCCACCGCGGAGGGATGCGCGGGCGAGCGTTTGTTGAGAACGGGCCCGCGCATCTCTTTTCCCGGTAAGCGGCTACTTGCCGGAAACGATCAGGTCCAGTCGGCTGTTCAGTTCCTTCAGGCCGAGACCTTCGCTGCCTTCGATCGTCATCCAACCGTTGTAGCCGATCTCGTCCAGCGCCTTGCGAACCTCGGGCCAGTCGATGCTTCCGTCGCGGATATCGACGAAATTGCCGCCGTGGCCGTTGTCGTTCAGCTTGAAGTCCTTCACGTGGCACTTCACGATGAGTTTGCCGAGGGTGCGGATCCACTCCTGCGGCGGAGCGTATTTCACGTGGTTGCCGATGTCGAAGTAGGCCTGAACCCACTTGCACTTGAACGATGCGACGAAGTTCTGGCACAGTGCGGGCTTGACCCACAGGTTGTTCCAGACGTTCTCCAGTGCGATGATCACACCGGCTTTTTCTGCGACGGGGATCAGCTTTTCCACTGCGATTCGTGAAGCGTCCGTTGCGCGATTCTGTGCCGCGATGTACTGTTCGTACTTGCTGTTGTCGCCGGATGCGACCTTGCGGACATGGCTCGTTTTCTCATCGAACTCAATGTCGAATTCCCACGCTTCCGGCATGGCCATGCCGCCGACACGACACGGCACGAGCAACAGTGCATCAGCTCCGTAGCCCTGGGCGGCTTTCAACGCTCGTTCCACCGAGGCGATGTCTTTTGAGACTGCGGATGGGTCGTCGGCATTGAAGTTGGTCCAGCCGCGCAGCACGGAGTGGATCTTCATTCCGAGTTTCTCGGCGATGCGGCGTCCTTTTTCTGCATCCTCGGGGGCGACGTCCCAGGCGCTCGTCTCCATCCCTGCAAAACCGGCTGCTTTCCAGGACGAAAGAGTTTCTTCTGTCGGGTTGCCGATCAACGCTTTCTGGAGGGTTGTCTTGAATGGAGCGGCCGCCGCGGATCGGGACAGGGCGACGGCCACGCCCGCTGCTCCCACAGCACCCAGAAAGTCCCGACGATTCATATTCATTTTCATGGCATTCTCCCGTCAAAGATGTTCGTCGCTTGAAGTGACAATTCGCGGGGGAAGCAGAGCGGAGGACTCTCTTCCGCAGGTCCGCTCACCAGAATAGCGTGCGGCGACAGGCGGTACAACTTTCGCGACTCTCCGTTTTCGGGCTGTGGCGTGTGTAGTAGCGGTGCGGACGGGGTTCCGCGCGGCGGTGGTTCCTCCGTGAGCTTCCAACTACAATTCGTCGAGTCTCGGAAAAAGCGAGTTGCGATTTTCGGGTCTCAGGCACTGGGAAGTTCGCAGCGGCCGGCGTCAGCGGCACAAGCGCCGCGCGCGTCGAGTGCGCTCAGGCAGAGTTTGTTCCGGATGATCAATCATGTCTCGTAAGAAGGTACTGGTGAGCGGCTGTTACGACCTGCTGCATGCAGGACACGTCACGTTCTTTGAAACCGCCGCGCAATACGGCGATCTTTATGTGTGCGTGGGTTCCGACGCGAATATACGGTTGCTGAAAGGTCACGAACCTAAATTCAATGAGGACGAACGCCTGTATCTGGTGCAGTCAATTCGCTTCGTCCATCATGCTCGGATTGGTTCGGGAGTCGGGTTACTCGATTTCGAGCCGGATATGGCCGAGATCCAGCCGGATTACTTCGTCGTCAATTCGGATGGCGGGAGTGACATCAAGCGTCAGTTGTGTGCGAAGTACGGCGTCGAGTATCTCGAACTGGAGCGTATTCCCAGAGCGGGTCTCCCTGCACGATCGTCGACGAGCATAAAGGCCTCGTTGCAGACGCCGCATTCGTGAAACTGGCTGACTGAGCACGGAAAGAAAACTCATCGAGACTCAGTCGATGGCGTTTGCAGACTCAAACTGCCGGTTGCTTGACCGAGAGAAGGCCCTGCCACGCATTGGAGTGAAAGCGACTGGTTTTGCGAGGATTGGGTATGCCACACAGAAGCTGGACTCTGCTGGCAAGCAGGTATTTGGGCGACTATCGCGTGGTTCGGCTGCGGGAAGATCGGTATCGGTTTGAATTATCGCAACAGGAAGCGGACTTTATCGTGTGCGAATCGGCCGACTGGGCGCTGACGATTCCGGTAACGCCCGACGGGCAGGTGGTGTTCATCCGACAGTATCGTCACGGGCAGCGGCAGGTGGTGCTGGAGATCCCAGGCGGCGTGCTCGACAATGGCGAGTCGCCCGAAGCGGCCGGAGTTCGAGAACTGCTCGAAGAGACAGGTTATGCACCGGGTCGAGTGCGGTATCTTGGGCGTCTGATGCCCAACCCGGCACTGAACTCGGCGTGGTGCCACGTCGTGTTGGCTGAAGACTGCCATTGTGTTTCTGCGTCCCAGCCGGATGGACTTGAGCATCTGGAGGTAGAACTCCATCCGCTTGAGCGTATTCCCGAGATGATCCGCAGCGGGGATTTGGTCCATGCGCAGGTGATCGCCGCCTTTTCTCTGTGGCACACATTGTCCCACGGATGAGATTTCTGCGGGCATGTTCGATCTGCACGTTGGTTTTGAAAGAAGACAGCCACGAGCCTCGCTTTCGGACAGCGACTTTGGAGAGCGGCCGTGCGCGTTCGTGGTTTTTATTCTGCACGCGTTCACAGAGCGGTTTCACTGGCCCCCACAACAGAGAGGAACGTATGAGACTTTCCATGTTGGCGATCGCGATGATGTGTGTTGTTGTCGGCCTGGAATCCAATGCCGCGGAGCGGGCCGTTTTTGAAGACAATTTCGACGGGAAGCTGGCCGACGGATGGCACTGGCTGCGTGAGCATTCCGAGGCTTGGCGAATCAGGGATGGCGCGTTGGAAATCCGCGTCGAGCCTGGCGCGGCTGGCGACGTGAAGAACGCACTGGTCCGTCAAGCGCCGGATCGCACGAAAGGCAAATACGCCATCGAGGTCACGGTCACGAACGCCACCGTTCCCTCCGAGCAGTTCGAGCAGGCGGGCATCACTTGGTACATCAAGGAGCAACCTGCCTTCAAACTGGTCAAAGAGCGAGTTGACGGCACGCTGATGATCATCCCAGGTCGCAAACCGATGGACTGCAAAACGGTTCAATTGCGACTTATCGTCACGGGCGATTCGTGGGTGGCTCAATACCGTCCGGACGGCAAGGGCGACTTCCAGACTGCCGATTCAGGCAAACTTGCCGCGCCCGACAGCGATCAGGTAAGCATCCAGTGCTACCACGGCCCCGCAAACGGCGAGCACTGGATTCGCTTCGACAACTTCCGAATCCTCGAAATCGACTAACCGCCGAGACGACAGACACCCACACGAAACTCCTTTGATAACAGACACCCACACGGCGCCGGCGTGAGGAGTGTGGGTGTCTGTGTCCGGAAGGGGCCGGAGGAGGATGGGTGTCTGTGTGCTGAGGGAA